>NZ_JBHXTC010000007.1:218785-226077 GCF_042677605.1 Streptomyces sp. NPDC127106
TTCCCCCCCCCGTTTCCCCCACCCACCCCCCCCCCCCCCCCCAACTATCAAAAACACCACCCCCACCCCCCCCGGTTCGGGGGGCCGGGCCCCCAGCCACCCCCCCCCCCCCCTTCCCGACCTACACCCTTGACGAAACTACCAACGCGCAGTAACGAGGCGACTACACGGTGAAGCGGAACGTTTGACACAGGGCTCCCACCTGCGAAAACACCGCGTTACCGGCCCCTATCCAGCACCGATCCAGCACGGTGCGAGTTCATCCAGCACATCCAGCACGCACGAGCGCGACGAACGCCCGTCACCCGCGACGCGTTGTGTACACATGAGACACTCGGTACCCTTGGGCGCATGACGCAGCCGCTGCCCATAGAGTCCATCCGCGATGTGCGTGCCCACCTCGCCGAGGTCGTGGAACGCGCCGACCGTGACGACGTACCCACAGTGATCACGCGCCGGGGCAAGGAAGTCGCCGCCGTCGTCTCCATCGAGGTACTACGCAAGTACCAGGAATGGGAAGAGCGCGAGATCAATCGGATCATCGACGAGCGCATGGCCAACCCAGCACCCGGCATCCCGATCGAGGACATCATGAGGGAGACGCTGGCGCGCGGTGAGTGAATACCGAGCCGTCTTCCGACCCGAGGCGCAGGCCGAGCTTCGGAAGATCCCGCGCGAGATGGTGCTGCGCATCCTGGCCAAGCTGACCGAGTTGGAAAGCGATCCACTCGGCTTCAACACCACCGCACTCGTGTCCCAGCCAGACCGCCGCCGGCTCCGGGTCGGTGACTACCGCGTCGTCTACACGATCGACAACGGGGAACTGGTGGTCTGGGTCGTTCACGCGGGACACCGGTCCACCGTTTACGACACCTGATTACTGCTGACCACACGTCAGAATATCCAGCACCCATCCAGCACGGTGACGACGAAGGGGTCGGACTCGACAGAGCCCGACCCCTTCTGGCGTGCGTGTTTGACTCAACACCTAACGTGCAGTATGCGCGCGACTACACGTTGAAGCGGAATTCGACTACGTCGCCGTCCTGCATGACGTAGTCCTTGCCCTCCATGCGGGCCTTGCCGGCGGAGCGGGCCTCGGCGACCGAGCCGCAGTCGATCAGGTCGGCGAAGTGGATGACCTCGGCCTTGATGAAGCCCTTCTGGAAGTCGGTGTGGATGACACCGGCCGCCTCGGGGGCCGTGGCGCCCTTCTTGATGGTCCAGGCGCGGGCTTCCTTCGGGCCTGCCGTGAGGTAGGTCTGCAGACCCAGGGTGTCGAAGCCGACGCGGGCCAGGGTGGCCAGGCCGGGCTCCTCGGCGCCGACCGACTGGAGGAGCTCCATGGCGTCCTCCTCGTCGAGCTCGGCGAGGTCCGCCTCCAGCTTGGCGTTCAGGAAGATCGCCTCAGCGGGGGCGACCAGGGTGCGCTGCTCCGCCTTGAAGGCTTCGTCCGTGAGCTCGTCCTCGTCGACGTTGAAGACGTAGAGGAACGGCTTCGTCGTGAGGAGGTGCAGGTCGTGGAGGAGCTCGGCCTTCTCGGAGCCCTGGACGATGCCCTGCGAGAAGAGGGTGTCGCCCTTCTCCAGGATCTCCTTGGCCGCCTCGACGGCCGCGACCTTCGGGGCCACGTCCTTCTTGATGCGGGCTTCCTTGGCCAGGCGCGGCAGGACCTTCTCGATGGTCTGCAGGTCGGCGAGGATCAGCTCGGTGTTGATCGTCTCGATGTCGTCCTTGGGCGAGACCTTGCCGTCGACGTGGACGACGTTCTCGTCCTTGAAGGCACGGATGACCTGGCAGATCGCGTCCGACTCGCGGATGTTCGCGAGGAACTTGTTGCCCAGGCCCTCGCCCTCGCTCGCGCCGCGCACGATGCCGGCGATGTCGACGAAGTCGACGGTCGCCGGGAGGATCCGCTGCGAGCTGAAGACCTCGGCCAGCTTGGCCAGGCGCTCGTCCGGGACACCGACGACGCCCACGTTGGGCTCGATGGTGGCGAACGGGTAGTTGGCCGCCAGCACGTCGTTCTTGGTCAGGGCGTTGAACAGGGTCGACTTGCCGACATTCGGCAGGCCGACGATTCCGATCGTGAGCGACACGTTGGCGACTTCCCGTAGCTGGAGGGGGCGGCGGCCCGGGAGCGGGCCACCGGACAGTTTACTTTCCGATGAGCGGGTCGCGTTGTACGCGTGTCCCCACGGCGATCGCGCACCCGGTCCGCCTAGTTTTGGGGGGTGGAGCACTACAGGACGCGTTCGGTCTCTCACCATCCGCAGCGGCAGCAGCCCCGGCGCCCCGGCGGGGTGCCGGCCCAGGGCGGCGCCGGGCGACCCCGGCCGGCTGCCGAGCGCCGGCTGCCGAGGCCGCGGCTGACCGGGCTGGGCGGCGGGCTGTTCGCGTGCGTGTCCATGACGCTCGTCGCCGGGTTCGTCTGGCTGCTGTTCGACGGCTCGGTGTTCGTGTACGGGCTGCTCTTCGTGCCGGTGGCGGCCGCGACCGCGCTGTGGGTGCGGCCCGCCGACCTGGTCACCGCGCCGATCGCCGTGCCGATCGCCTTCGCGGTCGGGGTCTGGCCGATCTCCGGCGACTCGGGCGGCTTCGGCGCGCAGGTCATGGGCGTGGTGTCGGCCCTGTCGCTGCACGCCGGCTGGCTGTACGGGGGGACGCTGGTGGCCGCGCTGATCGCCGTCGTGCGCAAGGCCGTGCTGATCGGGCGACGGCGCATCCCCCGCCGGGCTTCACCTTCCTAAGCGCTCCGGTCCCCCGCCGACCCCGCGCCCGCGCCCGTGCCCGTCCCCGCGGCCGGGGCCGCCGCCATTGCCGCGCCGACGATGCCCGCGTTGTTCTGGAGCTCCGCCGGGACGATCTCCGCCCGGATCCCGTCGATCAGCGGTAGGAACTTCTCCGGTTTGCGGCTGACGCCGCCGCCGAGGATGAACAGGTCCGGGGAGAACAGCATCTCCACGTGGGCGAGGTACTTCTGGAGCCGGCGCGCCCAGCGCTCCCACGTGAGGTCCTCCTCCTCCTTGGCCCGGACCGACGCCCGCTTCTCCGCGTCGTGGCCCTTCAGCTCCAGGTGGCCGAGCTCCGAGTTCGGGACCAGTCGCCCGTCCGTGAACACGGCGCTGCCGATGCCGGTGCCGAGGGTCAGCAGGATGACGGTGCCGTCGCGGCCGCGGCCCGCGCCGTACGTCATCTCGGCGATCCCCGCGGCGTCGGCGTCGTTGAGGACGGTGACCGGGCGGCCGTCCAGCCGCTGCGCGAGCAGGGCGCCGGTGTCGACGCCGATCCACGACGGGTCCATGTTGGCCGCCGTCCGGGTGACGCCGCCGGTGACGACGCCCGGGAACGTCACCCCGACGGGGCCGTCCCAGTCGAAGTGGCGGACCACCTCGACGACACAGCCGACCACCCCTTCGGGGGTGGCCGGCTGTGGTGTCAGTACTTTGTGGCGCTCCTGCGCCAGGCCGCCGCGGTCCAGGTCCACGGGCGCGCCCTTGATCCCGCTACCGCCGATGTCCACGCCGAAGATCTGCATGGACTCACCGTACGGAAAGGGCTACTCGTCTGCGACCAGTGCGGCGGCCTCCGACCGGAGGTCGCGGCGCAGTTCCTTCGGCAGGGAGAAGGTGATGGACTCCTCGGCCGTCTTGACGATCTCCACGTCCGCGTAGCCGCGCTCGGCGAGCCACTCCAGCACCTGCTCGACGAGCACCTCCGGCACCGAGGCGCCCGAGGTCAGGCCGACCGTGGTGACGCCGTCCAGCCAGGCCTCGTCGATCTCGCTCGCGAAGTCGACGAGGTGCGCGGCGCGCGCGCCCGCGTCGAGGGCGACCTCGACCAGGCGGATCGAGTTGGAGGAGTTCTTGGAGCCGACGACGATGACCAGGTCGGAGTCGGCGCCCATGACCTTGACCGCGGCCTGCCGGTTGGAGGTGGCGTAGCAGATGTCGTCGCTGGGCGGGGAGACGAGCAGCGGGAACTTCGTCTTGAGCGCGTCGACGGTCTCCATGGTCTCGTCCACCGACAGGGTGGTCTGGGAGAGCCAGACGACCTTGGACTCGTCGCGGACGGTGACCTTCTCGATGTCGTGGGGGCCGTCGACGATCGTGATGTGGTCCGGGGCCTCGCCGGAGGTGCCGATGACCTCTTCGTGGCCCTCGTGGCCGATCAGGAGGATGTCGAAGTCCTCCTTCGCGTACCGGATGGCCTCCTTGTGGACCTTGGTGACCAGGGGGCAGGTCGCGTCGATCGTCGCGAGCTTGCCGCGTGCCGCCTCCTCGTGCACGACCGGGGCCACGCCGTGGGCGGAGAACATGACGATGTTGCCCGGGGGGACCTCCTCCGTCTTCTCGACGAAGATGGCGCCCTTCTTCTCCAGCGTCTGCACGACGTACTTGTTGTGCACGATCTCGTGCCGGACGTAGACCGGCGCACCGTACTGCTCGAGGGCCTTCTCGACAGCGATCACGGCTCGGTCGACGCCCGCGCAGTAGCCGCGGGGGGCGGCGAGCAGGACGCGGCGGGAAGCGGGAGCAGGGGCGGCGGCAGCACTCATGCGGTCCATCGTACGGGGGTCCCGGCCGGGCCGTACGCCGCCCGTCGGCCCGGCCGCGGGGGCCGTGTCGCGCGTCCGTTCCGGGTGTCCTCCGCAGGGGGGCGTGCGGGCGGCCATCGGGACGGTGACCGTGCAGGCGGTCGTGCAGGCGGTCGCGAACGCGGTCATGGTGGTGGTCGTGGAGGTGGTCGTGTACGCGGTCGTGTACGCGGTCGTCGGGGCGGCCCCGCAGACGCTGTCGGTCCCGGCGGCTAGCCTGCCTGCATGGGTCTGAATACGTCGGCCGACGCGCCGCTGCCGGTCGGTCAGGTGTCCCGGCTCATCGGGGGCTGGATCGACCGGCTCGGCCAGGTCTGGGTGGAGGGGCAGATCACGCAGCTCTCGCGGCGGCCGGGGGCGGGGGTGGTCTTCCTGACGCTGCGCGATCCCTCGCACGACATCTCGCTGAGCGTGACCTGCTTCCGGCAGGTCTTCGAGGAGGTCGCGGACGCGGTCACCGAGGGTTCGCGGGTCGTCGTGCTGGCCAAGCCCGAGTGGTACGCGCCGCGCGGCCAGCTGTCGCTGCGGGCGTCGGAGATACGGCCGGTCGGCATCGGCGAGCTGCTCGCCCGGCTGGAGCGGCTCAAGCGCTCGCTGGCCGCCGAGGGGCTGTTCGCGCTGGACCGCAAGAAGCCGTTGCCGTTCCTGCCGCAGCTGATCGGGCTGGTGGTGGGGCGGGCGTCGGCGGCCGAGCGGGACGTGCTGGAGAACGCCCGGCGCCGCTGGCCGGCGGTCCGCTTCGAGGTGCGCAACGTCGCCGTGCAGGGCGTGCACGCGGTGCCCCAGGTCATCCAGGCGGTCAAGGAGCTCGACGACCTGGCCGAGGTCGACGTGATCATCGTGGCGCGCGGCGGCGGCAGCGTGGAGGACCTGCTGCCGTTCTCCGACGAGGAGGTCGTCCGCGCGGTGGCGGCGGCCCGTACGCCGGTGGTCTCGGCGATCGGGCACGAGCCGGACTCGCCGCTGCTGGACCTCGTCGCGGACCTGCGCGCCTCCACCCCGACGGACGCCGCGAAGAAGGTGGTGCCGGACGTCGGGGAGGAGCTGGAGCGGGTGCGCCAGTTCCAGGAGCGGGGGCTGCGCGCGGTGCGCGCGCTGCTCGACCGGGAGGAGCGGGGGCTCGCGCACGCGCTGGCGCGGCCGGTGTTCGTCCATCCGCAGCGGATGGTGGAGACCCGGGAGGACGAGCTGGAGGCCCTGCTGGGGCGCAGCCGGCGCACCCTGGGGCACCTGCTGGACCGGGCGGATTCGGAGCTCGCGCACACCCTGGCCCGGGTCGTCGCACTGTCGCCGGCGGCGACGCTGGAGCGGGGGTACGCGGTCCTCCAGCGCGCGGACGGGCACGTGGTGCGCTCGCCGCAGGAGGTGGCGCCGGACGAGGTGTTGCGGGCACGGGTGGCCGAGGGCGAGTTCTCGGTACGGGTCTCGGAGCGCCCGAAGCCGGACCCGGAGCCGGAGCCTGGCCGGCAGTGATCCCGGGGTGATCCCGGGGTGATCCCGGGGTGATCCCCAGAGCGGACATGACACATTTCCCCGTCGCACGTGGCGGGCACGAGACCGGAGGCGGTACAGGAATGACGGAAACGGATACCTCGTTGGGGTACGAGCAGGCGCGCGACGAGCTCATCGAGGTCGTCCGGAAGCTGGAGGCCGGCGGCACCTCCCTGGAGGAGTCGCTCGCGCTCTGGGAGCGGGGCGAGGAACTCGCGACGGTCTGCCGCCACTGGCTGGAGGGCGCCCGCGCCCGCCTGGACTCGGCGCTCGCGGCCCGCGAGGCGGCGGCCGAGCGGCAGGAGGGCGGCCGCGGGGAGTGATCCGTGCCACTCCCGGCTAGATTTAGTTGAATGTTCGACTACTTTGGCCGTAAAGTCGGTGGCGACGCTCCACCTCCGTATGGAAGAAGGCTTTGCGATGTCCCTCGTTCTCGACTCCGCCGCCCAGGACCTGCTGTTCCGCGAGGCCCGCACCACCAGCGCGTTCTCGGACGAGCCGGTGACCGAGGAGCAGGTTCAGGCGATCTACGAACTGGTCAAGTACGGCCCCACCGCCTTCAACTCGACCCCCCTGCGCGTGACCCTGGTCCGCTCCCCCGAGGCCCGTGAGCGCCTGGTCGAGCTGATGGACGAGGGCAACCAGGCCAAGACCGCCGCCGCGCCGCTGGTCGCGATCCTCTCCGCGGACAACGAGTTCCACGAGGAGCTGCCCGCCCTGCTGCCGCACTTCCCGCAGGCCAAGGACGTCTTCTTCAGCGAGCGCCCGGCCCGCGAGCGTTCCGCGTTGATGAACTCCGCCATGCAGGCCGCCTACTTCATCGTGGGCGTCCGTGCCGCGGGCCTGGCCGCGGGTCCGATGGGCGGCTTCGACTACGCCGGCATCCAGAGGGAGTTCCTGGACGACGACCACACCCCGCTGATGGTCGTCAACATCGGCAAGGCCGAGGGCGAGGTCCCGCACCCCCGCGGCCCGCGCCTGACCGCCGACCAGGTCATCACCACCGTCTGACCCCTCGAACGCTCCCCAGCGGATCACACGCGGGGGACACGCGGACCACACGCGGACCGCGCAGAGATCGAACGAAAGGCCGTGGGGGGCGGGGGGGGGGGGGGGCGCGGCGGGGAGGACGCTGAGGGGGGGGGGCCGCCGCCCCGAACGCGGGGGTGAGAGAACGGGCGCCCCCCCCACCAGGCGGGGGCGA
>NZ_JBHXTC010000007.1:226087-237909 GCF_042677605.1 Streptomyces sp. NPDC127106
GCGCGCACCCGGGGGGGCCACCCCCCCCCCCACCCGCCCCCCCCCCACCCCCCACCCCCCCGGCGGCGCCCCGGGGCGCCGCCCCCCCCACGGCCTTTTCACCGTTGCGCGGGGCGCACCGGGCTCACTTGCCCTGCTTGAACTCCAGGGCCGCCGCCATCTTGCCGAGGTCCTCGAACGGGGCCGTCCCGGTCACCACCGTGACGTGGCCCTGCTCGCGCCGCACGAGGGCGTCGTACTTCTCGCCGTCCCAACGCTCCCACGCCGCGTCACCGACCTGCTGGGTCTCACCAGTGGCCGCGGCCCTCTGGGTGACCTTGGAGAGGTACTTGGGCGAGACGTCGCTGGACTGCTCGACGGCCACGTACTGGCCGTTGGGGTCGAGGAAGCCCAGGTGCCAGGCGTTGGCGTCCTTGCGGTCGAAGGTGACGGACGTCGCCCGCCACTCGGCCGGCAGCCCCACCGGAGCCCCGACCGGGTACGGCGCCGCGCGCCGGGCCGTGATCGTCTCGACGCGGTAGTCCACCACGTGTGTGGGATCGGCCTTGTCGTCATGCGGGATGAAAATGTAGATCACCGCGACGACGATGCCGATCACCGCCAGCGACCGGACCATGTCCCAGATCGTCTGCTTGCCCTTCATACCTGCCACGCCACCATCGTCCCCCATGGCCCCGGGCGATCATCGCCGGGGTGGGCGCGGCGCACGCGTGCGCGCCCACGAGGCCTCCGTACGCCCTCCGCACAGCCTCTGCGAGCCCTCCGCAAGATGTTCGCTCAGGACAACCGACTGACCGATAATCCGCTCATACGTGACCCGCCCTGCTCAGTTTGTCGACCTAGCGATAGAGTTCGAGCACCCTCACCTTCCCGGCCGTCGTCGTACAGAAAGGTGCGCTCCGATGACCGAGCACAACCTGCCGCCCCAGCTCGAAGTCGCCCCCGAGGCACCCGACCGCAACCTCGCCCTTGAGCTCGTCCGGGTGACCGAGGCCGCGGCCATGGCCGCGGGCCGGTGGGTCGGGCGCGGGGACAAGATCGGCGCCGACGGCGCCGCGGTCAATGCGATGCGGACCCTGATCTCCACCGTCTCGATGAACGGCGTCGTCGTCATCGGCGAGGGCGAGAAGGACGAAGCCCCGATGCTCTACAACGGCGAGCGGGTCGGCGACGG
The DNA here is from genome assembly GCF_042677605.1 of Streptomyces sp. NPDC127106. Lineage (NCBI taxonomy): Bacteria > Bacillati > Actinomycetota > Actinomycetes > Kitasatosporales > Streptomycetaceae > Streptomyces > Streptomyces sp. NPDC127106. Next base: position 227,262 of record NZ_JBHXTC010000007.1, read on the forward strand.
CACCGGCGCCGAGGTCGACATCGCCGTGGACCCGATCGACGGCACCACCCTGAACGCCAAGGGCATGCCGAACGCCATCGCCGTGCTGGCCGCCGCCGACCGCGGCACGATGTTCGACCCGTCCGCGGTCTTCTACATGGACAAGCTGGTCACCGGGCCGGAGGCCGCCGACTTCGTCGACATCAACGCCCCCGTGTCGGTCAACATCCGCCGGGTCGCCAAGGCCAAGGCGATGGCCGTCGAGGACGTCACCGTGGTCATCCTGGACCGCCCCCGCCACGAGGGCATCGTCAAGGAGATCCGCGAGACCGGCGCCAGGATCAAGTTCATCTCCGACGGCGACGTCGCGGGCTCGGTCATGGCGGTGCGCGAGGGTACCGGCGTGGACATGCTGATGGGAATCGGCGGCACCCCGGAGGGCATCATCTCGGCCTGCGCCATCAAGTGCCTGGGCGGTGTCATCCAGGGCAAGCTGTGGCCGAAGGACGACGCCGAGCGGCAGAAGGCCGTCGACGCCGGCCACGACCTGGACCGGGTGCTGCACACCAACGACCTGGTCTCCGGCGAGAACGTCTTCTTCGTCGCCACCGGCATCACCGACGGCGAGCTGCTGCGCGGCGTCCGCTACCGCTCGGAGACCGCGACCACGTCCTCCCTGGTCATGCGCTCGAAGTCCGGCACGATCCGGCAGATCGACTCCACCCACCGCCTGTCGAAGCTGCGCGCGTACAGCGCCATCGACTTCGACCGCGCGAAGTAGGAGTCCGGAGCCCGAGCCCGGATCCGGGGCCCGGTCAGGGGCCCCGGATCCGGGATGCCGGCTGCGAGCGCACCCGGCCGGCGACCGTGCCGGCACAGCGAGAGGGGCGGTTCCCGTGTGCGGCGGGACCGCCCCTCTCGCATGCGCGCGTACGCCACCGGCGATCGGCCATCGGCGATCGACCACGCGTTCGTCCGCGCGTACGGGCCTCAGCCCGCGGCGGCTATCGGCCCGGCCCCCGGCGCTGCCTGGCGCAATTCCGCCGCGCGGCGCCGGCGGCGGGCCAGCACCACCCGGCGCTCGGCAGCGGTGAGCCCGCCCCATACCCCGTACGGCTCGGGCTGGAGCAGGGCGTGCTCCCGGCAGGCGACCATCACCGGACAGCGGGCGCAGACCCGCTTGGCGGCCTCCTCGCGGGAGAGCCGGGCCGCCGTGGGCTCCTTGGACGGGGCGAAGAACAGTCCCGCCTCGTCCCGTCGGCACACCGCCTCCGCATGCCATGGGCCGTCGTCCTCCCGTGCAGGCACCCGCGCCTTCGGCACGGCGGCCGGACGCGCCTGAAGGGTCTGTACGGCGGCTACCTGCAGCGACTGATGCGGCGGATGCGGCACGGTCTACTCCTGACGACGGATACGCAAGCGAGAGACGATGCACCTGTCCCTACCCGCTGTACGCGGCCCTATGCACTGCGTGCGGCGCGCCCGGGGTTCCGCGGAAACTCGACCGAAATCCGACGCAGGAACGCGGCGGCCCCACCCCCGGGTGCACTCCGCAGGCCCGGCCGGGCGTGCGATCCGCTCCCGCCCCGCCCTCTGAAGCCGACGGCGGCCGATGGCGGCGCCGCCGCCCGCGGACTGCCCGCGGCTGCCCGCGGCTATCCGTGGAGGCGCTTGTGCAGCTTGTGGGCCAGGTCGACCAGGCGGGAGCCGAGCTTCGGGCGGGCCTCGATGTTGCCCAGCAGGGCGAAGCCGCGGATGATCACCACCGGGGCGTTCGGGTCGGCCCCCGTCCGCCCCTCGCCGTGGACCTCGAAGTTGCCGAGGACGCCGCTGCCGTGGCCGCGCAAGGTGACGTTCTCCGGGACCAGGATCTCCACGTTCCCCAGCACGCACGCCACGTTGATCTCGGTGACCTGCTGCTCGAAGACGGCCTCGGTGAGGTCGATGCTGATGTCGCCCATGACGGAGACCGCGCGGGTCTGCGCGGCCGGCCGCCACCGCCCCTTGCGTGCGGAGCTGCTGCACACGGCGACCACCGTCTCGGCGTTGCCGGGCAGGGCGGCCGGCCCCGTCGGGGCGTGGCCGGCGGGGCCCGGCACGTACGCGGACGACGCCGCGGCGCCGCCGGGCGCGGGCAGGTCCCGTACCAGGACGTCCAGCTCGGCGACGGTCTTCAGGGCGTACAGGGAGTCCAGGCGCTCGGAGTGCTCGTCCGGGGTCAGTCGGCCCTCGGCGAGCGCGTTGGACAGGATCTGCGCGATCCGGTCGCGGTCCGCATCGGAGGCGCGCAGCCCGCCGGCGGGGGCCGTGGGCGCGGCCGGCGCCACGGCCGGCGCCGCAGCCGGCGTCACGGCCGGAGCGGCAGGCGCGGCGGGGGCGGCAGGGTCTGCGGGGTGCTTTTCCATGTCCACGTCGACCAGCATAGCGAGACACGATAGATCGCGATAGTCACTGGTGAGCCTTACCTCACAGACACATCCCCACAAGGAGGTCCTACGCTGGTTGACCGCGCTGCCAAATCGGTCGTCAGCGCTGTCTGCCCGAGTGAGGATGACTGCTGTCATGTCGATTACCCCCCGCCCTCCCAGCCCGGCGTTCGCGTACACCGACCTGCTGCCCCTGGGCGAGGACACCACCCCGTACCGGCTGGTGACCTCCGAGGGCGTCTCGACCTTCGAGGCCGACGGCCGTACGTTCCTCAAGGTCGAGCCGGAGGCGCTGCGCAAGCTCGCCGAGGAGGCCATCCACGACATCCAGCACTTCCTGCGCCCGGCCCACCTCGCGCAGCTGCGGCGGATCATCGACGACCCCGAGGCCTCCGCGAACGACAAGTTCGTCGCCCTCGACCTGCTGAAGAACGCGAACATCGCGGCGGCCGGCGTGCTGCCGATGTGCCAGGACACGGGCACCGCGATCGTCATGGGCAAGCGCGGCCAGAACGTCCTCACGCAGGGAGGCGACGAGGAGGCGCTCTCCCGCGGCATCTTCGACGCGTACACCAAGCTCAACCTGCGGTACTCGCAGATGGCCCCGCTGACCATGTGGGAAGAGAAGAACACCGGCTCGAACCTGCCCGCGCAGATCGAGCTGTACGCGACCGACGGCGGCGCGTACAAGTTCCTCTTCATGGCCAAGGGCGGCGGCTCCGCCAACAAGTCCTTCCTCTACCAGGAGACCAAGGCGGTCCTCAACGAGGCCTCCATGATGAAGTTCCTGGAGGAGAAGATCCGCTCGCTCGGCACGGCGGCCTGCCCGCCGTACCACCTGGCCATCGTCGTCGGCGGCACCTCGGCCGAGCACGCGCTGAAGACCGCCAAGTACGCCTCCGCGCACTACCTGGACGAGCTGCCGACCGAGGGCTCCGCCCTGGGCAACGGCTTCCGCGACCTCGACCTGGAGGAGAAGGTCTTCGAACTGACGCAGAAGCTCGGCATCGGCGCCCAGTTCGGCGGCAAGTACTTCTGCCACGACGTCCGCGTGGTGCGCCTCCCCCGCCACGGCGCGTCCTGCCCGGTCGCCATCGCGGTCTCCTGCTCCGCCGACCGCCAGGCGGTCGCGAAGATCACCGCCGAGGGCGTCTTCCTGGAGCAGCTGGAGCGCGACCCGGCCCGCTTCCTGCCCGACACCACCGACGACCACCTGTCGGGCGGCGAGGTCGTGAACATCGACCTCAACCAGCCGATGGACGACATCCTGGCCGAGCTGACCAAGCACCCGGTCAAGACCCGCCTCTCCCTCACCGGCCCGCTGGTCGTGGCGCGCGACATCGCCCACGCCAAGATCAAGGAGCGGCTGGACGCGGGCGAGGAGATGCCGCAGTACCTCAAGGACCACCCGGTCTACTACGCCGGCCCGGCGAAGACCCCCGAGGGTTACGCCTCGGGCTCCTTCGGCCCGACCACGGCCGGCCGCATGGACTCGTACGTCGAGCAGTTCCAGGCGGCGGGCGGCTCCAAGGTCATGCTGGCCAAGGGCAACCGCTCGCAGCAGGTGACCGACGCCTGCGGCACGCACGGCGGCTTCTACCTCGGCTCGATCGGCGGCCCCGCCGCCCGCCTCGCCCAGGACTGCATCAAGAAGGTCGAGGTCGTCGAGTACGAGGAGCTCGGCATGGAGGCGGTCTGGAAGATCGAGGTCGAGGACTTCCCGGCGTTCATCGTCGTCGACGACAAGGGCAGCGACTTCTTCCAGAACCCGGCGCCGGAGCCCACCTTCACCCACATCCCGGTCCGCGGCCCCGGCCTGGCGTAGCCGGCGCCCCTCCCGCCCCCACAGAGCCCCCGGCACCCGCCGGGGGCTCTCGGCCCGATCCCCCGGGGCGGCGTTTGCCGGTTCAGTCGATCGGTTTGCCGTTGAAATCGCCGTCGACGCAGACCCAAGAACCCTTGGTGGACTCGTACTCCACCGATCCGCCGCCCTTGATGCACGTGTTCCCGTCGATGGCGGGCACGGCAGCCTGTGCACCATGGGTCATGGCACCGGGAGCGGCCAAGATCACGGCGGCGATGAACCCGATCAATCGCGTACGCATCGGGACCTCCGACGAGGACGACGGCTCGGTCCTCATCAGACTCACCCCGTACTCCGCCGGGCCGCGCACCCTGTTACTCCGTTCGGGTGATGGCCGTGATGGCCGCATTCCCCCGTGATGACGCGCGGGACAGTCCCGGAACACGCAGCCCGGGGGCGTTCACCCCAGTGCGGGGGCAGCCTGGGGCCATGGAGAACAAACCTCCGGTGGTCGTGGGGCCACCGGATGACATCGGCTTGCGGCCGGTCGTGATCAACGGCAGGACCGAACGCAATGTGTGGTGCCCCCACGAACTCCAAAAGGTCCTGCGTAGCGCCGGTGTGGCACCCAAGGTCGACATCGAATGGCGCGGCGGAGACAGCACCGTCTGGCCGGCTCGCAAGTGGGGACGCCGTATCAAGGGCGCCTGCATGGCAGCCGGGTTCGCGGCGACCGCTGCCGTCTGCGGCTGGATCGGCATCAACGACACCTTCGAGGCGCTCACCTTCGCCGGCCGGGCAACGGGATGCCTTTTCCTGTTCATGGCCGCCCTGGAAGTGATCGCCTTCGTCGCCGTTTTCGACTACTGGCGCAAGCGGAAGAAGAGGCTTTCAGGTCCCGCCCTTCTGCTCGGAGCATCGGTCGAGTTGCTCGTCGGCGTGGTTCTGCTCTGGATGCACATCGCGAACAGGGGCTTGTCGCAGGCATGGGGCCTGGCGATCTGGACCGCCCTCGTCGTCTGTTCCCTGTGGTCTCTGGGCGTACTGATCCACCACCGGGTGTGGAAGACGCTCCGCTATCCCGCCCAGATAACGATCGGGGCCATCGGCTCCACCCTGATCGTCATCACCAACCTGGTCTACACGCAGGTCTACCTTCCTTCCATGTCGCGCCCGTTGGTGCAGGCCACCGCCGAGATCGGAAGGCCGAGTTTCGACAAGGGAGCGACGGAGATGCACCTGCGGGTCCGTCTGCGCCTCAAGAACTCCGGCCAGGTCCCGGTCCACATCATCGGCAGCATCTACTGGATCCACGCCAAGGTCGCGAGCGACCCGAAGGACAAGTACGAGTTGCTCAAGCCCGGCGAGTTGGTCAAGCCGCCGGGGCGGGAGCTGGGTCCTGAGGAGGAATTGTCGGAGGACGTCGTCGTCGAGATAAAGAATCCCCGGAAGCTCACCCACGAGGCCATCGCGGCCCAGGTCGAGGCGTGGGCGATCAGGCGGGACAGGATGAAAATAGCCGACGATTACAAGGATTCCGGGAAGTGGCGGGGCGAACTCGTGCGACAACACAAGGACGACGACCCGCAGGCACCCCCGCCGACCCAGAGGGAGTACTTCAGATACCAGGCCTCCCTCTCCAACAGCAGCGAGCTCCTGAACGTGACGCGGGGCAAGGAACGCGTGACGGTCTGGTGGCTGTACCGCAAGAAGCCGGCCGTCTACGTGGACGTCTCGAGGCCGGGCGAGAGGAAGCCCTTCGAAATCAACGCCCCCGCGAAGCAACGGCAGGCCAACGACCGGTACGGTCTGACGCTCGTGCGCGGCTCGATGGCCCAGACACCGTTCGCCCAACTCCTCAAGGAAGCTCAGGACCAGCGTCCGCAGTGACCCCGCCCGCGGACCGTGCCGCCCCGCCCCGGAAACGGGCTGCCACGGCCTGCAGCAGCTCCGCCTCCACCGGGGTGGCGTCGAGGCCGTACTGCCGGGCCCCGGCCAGCTCGCGCAGCGTCAGGCCGAACACCTCGCGCACGGCCTTGAGCGGCGCCCCGTCCGGTCCGCCGACGGCGACGCGGACCGTGCCCTCCTCGGCGACGATCCGCTCCCGGACCCGGGGCGGCGGCGGGCCCCACCCCCCGCCGCAGGCCTGGACGGCACAGGCCGTGCAGTACTCCTGTTCCTCCCAGCGCAGGCGCCCGTCCACGATCAGCTGCCACGCCTCGTGGCGCCAGGAGGGGCAGGGCTCGCAGTGGAGTGTCATCAGGTGTTCGGCCACGTGTGGATGGTGCGGTACCCGCGGCTCCGTCGCAGCCGGTTAACGTCTCCCCTATGACACAGCTGCTCCCCACCGCCCGCGACGTGCGGGTCATCGCCCACCGCGGGGCCTCCCACGAGCACCCCGAGCACACCCTCGCTGCGTACCGGCAGGCCATCGCCGACGGCGCGGACGCGCTGGAGTGCGATGTGCGGCTGACCGCCGACGGGCGGCTGGTGTGCGTGCACGACCGGACGGTGGAGCGCACCTCGGACGGGCGCGGGGTCGTCTCCGCGATGACGTACGAGCAGCTCAGCGCGCTCGACTTCGGCGGCTGGAAGGGCGAGGAGCACCGGGGCGCGCAGGTGCTGCTCTTCGAGGACCTGCTGAAGGAGGCGCTGGCCGCGGACCGTCCCGTCGGGCTGGCCGTCGAGACCAAGCACCCCACCCGGGCCGGCGGCCGGCTGGAGGCCGAGCTGGTGCGGGTGCTGAAGGACCACGGGCTGGCCGACGGCGCCGACGGCCGCGTCGAGGTGATGAGCTTCTCGCGCTCCGCACTGGTCAGGATGAACCGGCTCGCGCCCGGGCTGCCCGCCGTGTACCTGATCGAGCGGGCCGTGCGGCCGCCGCGGCCGCCGTTCGCGGGGCATGCCGGGCCGGGGATCGACCTCGTGCGCCGGGATCCGGGGCTGGTGGCGCGGCTGAGGGCCAAGGGGCTGCGGGTGCGGGTCTGGACCGTGGACGAGTTCGAGGACGTCGAGCTGTGCCTGCGGCTCGGGGTGGAGACGATCATCACCAACCGGCCGCGCGAGGTGCGTGCGTACATCGACGCCCGCTGATTCCCGCCCCCGCTGCTCTGCCGATCGGCGTACGGCCGCCGCGAGGTCCGGCCGATCGGCGGACGTCCGCCGCCCGGAGCCCCGGCGGCCGGGGGTCTGGGGCGGCCGGGGGCGTACAGGGGCGTGGTGGTCAGACGGAGCTCCGGTTCGCGCCGTTGCAGGGCTGGAGCCGGAGGGGTTCCCCGGCCGCGCCGAGCGTCAGGCACGTGCCGGCCGCGTGGGCCAGGGGGGTGACGCCGGTGACGCCCCCGAGGGCGGCCGCGAACGCCGCGACGGCGGCGACGGTACATCTGGGCCTGGGTGTCCTGCCTACACGTGTCATGTACGCCTGCCCGAGATCGGTGTCCGGCACCGGCATTCACTGCTCGGCAGGGGAGATGGGAACACCTCCGACAAGATCGTTGCTCACCTTCCCGAGGAGGCCACGAACATGACGAACGATCAGCACGGCGCCGGCGGCCAGACCGGCCCGCACCGCATCGAGCACGACTCCATGGGCGAGGTGAAGGTTCCCGCCCACGCCAAATGGCGGGCCCAGACCCAGCGCGCCGTGGAGAACTTCCCGCTCTCCGGCCAGCGCCTGGAGCGCGCCCACATCGAGGCGCTCGCCCGGATCAAGGCCGCCGCAGCGACGGTCAACGCGAACCTCGGGGTGCTCGACCGCGACCTCGCCGGGGCCGTCGTCGCGGCCGCGACCGAAGTGGCCGAGGGCCGCTGGGACGACCACTTCCCCGTGGACGTGTTCCAGACCGGATCCGGGACCTCGTCCAACATGAACACCAACGAGGTGATCGCCACCCTGGCCACCGAACGGCTCGGCCGCGACGTCCACCCCAACGACCACGTCAACGCCTCGCAGAGCTCCAACGACGTGTTCCCGTCGTCCATCCACATCGCCGCGACCGCCGCCGTCACCCACGACCTCGTCCCCGCCCTGCGCCACCTCGAACTCGCCCTGGAGCGCAAGGCCGCCGCCTTCGCAGAGGTCGTCAAGGCCGGCCGGACCCACCTGATGGACGCCACGCCGGTCACCCTGGGCCAGGAGTTCGGCGGGTACGCCGCCCAGGTCCGCTACGGCATCGAGCGGCTGGAGGCGGTCCTGCCCCGGCTGGCCGAACTGCCGCTGGGCGGCACCGCCGTGGGCACCGGGATCAACACCCCGGCGGGCTTCTCCGCCGACGTGATCGCCGAGGTGGCCGCCGCGACCGGGCTGCCGCTGACGGAGGCCCGCAACCACTTCGAGGCCCAGGGCGCCCGGGACGCGCTGGTGGAGACCTCGGGCATGCTCCGTACGATCGCCGTCTCGCTCACCAAGATCTGCAACGACCTGCGCTGGATGGCTTCCGGGCCGCGCACCGGATTGGCCGAAATCAACCTCCCGGACCTCCAGCCGGGGTCCTCGATCATGCCCGGGAAGGTCAACCCGGTCGTCCCCGAGGCCGTGCTGATGATCGCCGCGCAGGTGACCGGGAACGACACCGCGGTCGCGGTGGCGGGCGCCGCCGGCAACTTCGAGCTCAACGTGATGCTCCCCGTGATGGCCCGGAACCTGCTCGAATCGATCCGCCTGCTGTCCTCCGCGAGCCGCCTGCTGGCCGACCGCACCGTCGACGGGATCACCGCCAACGCGGCCCGGGCCAGGGAGTACGCGGAGTCCTCCCCTTCCGTGGTGACCCCGCTCAACCGGTACATCGGCTACGAGGAGGCCGCCAAGGTCGCCAAGCGGTCCCTCGCCGAGCGGAAGACGATCAGGGAGGTGGTCCTGGAGTCCGGCTACGTCGACCGGGGCGACCTGACCGTGGAACAGCTCGACGAGGCGCTCGACGTCCTGCGGATGACCCGGCCCTGAAACCGGTTCCGGCCAGGGGCCGGATCCGGTCGTTTCCCGTCCCCGTAGACCTCCGTGACCTGCACCGCAGCGAGCACGGGGAGCCCAGCCCTAGTATCTGCGCATGACAGGTACCGGAGGCCGCGGGGGCGGCGACGCACAGGGCAACCGCTGGCGGCCGGGGGAGCAGATCCTCTGGCGGTACCGCGACCACGCCCCGGACCTGACGGGCGCGGTCCACATCTGCCGCCCGGTGACCGTGGTGCAGGACACCGCGGACCTGCTGGCGGTGTGGATGGCGCCCGGCACCGAGTGCGTCAAGCCGGTGCTCGCCGACGGCACCCCGGTGCACGAGGAGCCGCTCGCCACCCGCTACACCGCGCCCCGCACCACCGTGCGCGCCCGCTGGTTCGGCACGGGCGTGCTGAAGCTGGCCCGGCCCCGGGACCCGTGGTCGGTGTGGCTGTTCTGGGACCACGGCTGGCGGTTCAAGAGCTGGTACGTCAACCTCGAGGAGCCGCGGTCGCGCTGGGCCGGCGGCGTCGACTCCGTCGACCACTTCCTGGACATCTCCGTCTACCCGGACCGTACGTGGAAGTGGCGCGACGAGGACGAGTTCGCGCAGGCGCAGCGGGCCGGCCTGATGGACGCCGGACAGGCCCTGCGGGTGCAGCAGGCGGGGCAGGACGCCCTGGACGTCGTCAAGGCGTGGGGGGCTCCGTTCTCGGACGGGTGGGAGGACTGGCGGCCCGATCCGGCCTGGGGCGTTCCGGCCCTGCCGGAGGACTGGGACCGCACCCCGGCGCACATGAGCTCATGAGACCCTTGATGCGCCCCCGGGGTTGAACCGTAATATCTCCCTCCGCAAGGTCGCGTGCGGGTGCCGCAGCCGGCCGCACTTCCGTAAATGTCGTGCCGGACGCGGAACTTGACTGGAGGTCAACGCCGGGGCGAGAGGGTAACGTGCGGGTGGGGGTGCCCCGCCGACGAAGCCGGGGCGGGCGTCCCTCCGGACGAAGTTTGGGGAGGAACCGCGGGGCGATGGTGTCCCCGCCGCTGAGCGGGTATACCGCGACTGACCGAGTTGAGTGCAGCGCACATCGAGCGCAAACGGACGGAATGCCACGCGTGACGGAGTACCCCACCTCGCAGGAGGGCCCGCAGCCTGCCGCAGCCGCCGCGGCACCGGCCCAGGGCGGCCCCGGCCTGCCCTCCTCCGCTGCCACCGGTGCCGCGGACGGCCGCGCCCGCGCCGCGGTCTCCGGCGGGTGCGCGGACGAGCTGGGCCACGGGAAGGCGCCCGCCCCGGCCGCCGAGGGCGTACGCGGTGCGGCCGGGCCCGGCGCCGACCCCGTACGGGCGCACGCGGACTCCGCCGGCCGCGGCCCGGACGTCCCGCGTCCGCGCGACGGCGAGGCGACTCCCGGCCCGGCGGGCCCCGCGGCCGGACCCGCCTGCGAGGAGGGCCGTCCGGCGGCGCAGGCCGCGCCGCGGGCCCCCCCGCGCCGGCGCGGCCGG
>NZ_JBHXTC010000008.1:0-106471 GCF_042677605.1 Streptomyces sp. NPDC127106
CACAGCCCCCCCCTCGCCTCCCCCCCGCGCCCGCGCCCGCGGGGGCGGGGCCCCCCCCCCCCCCCCGCCTCTACGTGATCTACTCACCACCTGAAACCAAGTGGTGTTGCGACGACCCCTTGAACCCAAGAACCGGGGGGCCTCTTCGGCTGTGCACTCGGCAGGATTCGAACCTGCAACCTTCTGATCCGTAGCTCTACAGAGATAGGTCGGCAACGGTCATATCGGGTGCGTCACGACCAGCTCGGGGTACTGACGGTCAGGTACGGCCGCTGTGGTTGCGGTACCGAGTTGCTGTACCGGGATCAACGATGCCGCGCAGGAACCGCCGCCCTCTGGATGCGCCCGCCAGCCTCCCGCCCCAGCAACAAGGCCACGACACCCCCCAGCAAGGGCAGTACGGTGACGACGAGTTCCGGTGGCACTCGCCAGACAACGACCACAATGATGACGACCGATGCCCAGGGCCCGTCCGGGATGCTTGACAGCGGCTGCCGTCGAGGCGTCAAACTCATAGAGATGCTTCCTTTGCAAGCGTCGCATGCCCGTCAGTACCGCAATCGGTTGCAGCCACAGCGGTGCTGGCGGGCTCTTTCGTTGTCCAGCGTGAAGCCCTCCAAAGGTGGCTCTCCACGGTGCGCACCCTGGCGAAGGGTGGCGAATCAAGAGGGCGAGCCATCGCGTTCCATGGCGCGCCCTAGCGTATGCAGACCCAAATGACGGATATGGCAGATATGCGCCATTCGAACAAGCAAATCGATCCCATCAGAGACAGGCGGGGAGTGGAGGCCGCAGCCGCACCGCGCCCCCGCTGTCATCCCGTCTGCCGTCGACCCACACGTACGTGGAGCGGACGCGGGTCCTGGCGTCCAGGTGGAGCGCGCCACTGTACGAACGACCTGGACGCCAGGACCCGTGTCTGCTCGGCTTGCCTGGGTCGACGGCAGGCGGGATGACAGCTCCCCACCCGCACCACAAACCGGCCCGCACCCGCAGTGCAGACCCCCGTCATCCCGGAGCCTGAGCGCCCCCGCCGGAGGCATGGTTCTGACCGTGGCTTGGGCTCATGTGCGGTCCCGCGAGCAGGTGAGGGCCCTGGGTAAATTCGGGCAGGCCTGGCTGGACGGGCTCGGGTGGATCGTGGCCGTTCGGTGGCCTGGGCTCGCTCGGCCTGGCGGCCTGGGCCAGAGTGGGGTGTAACCGCGGATTTGAGCGGGTTCAGGCGCCGCGGGGGAGTCCCCCCATCAAACCCGCGCTGTCTGGCGCGCGGCCGGCGGCCGGGCTGGAGCGGGGCGGAGACAGGAGCGCAGGCCCGGCCGGCGGGCGCGCTCGCCGCGCCGTGCGCGGCGGGTGCCTTGATGGAGTAGGGAAACTTTCACCGCACCGCGAAGAGCTGGCGCCCGTCATGGCTCCGCACGTGGGGCCCGCGTCCGTCCAAGGCGTCCAGGAGCCGGATTGCGTAGACCTCGGACATCCGCTCGGACACCTCTTCAGGCGTGAGCCACTGGACGGCCGTGGTCTCGTCCGAAGTGCACTCGGCACCCCCCACCGGCTTGCAGCGGAAGACCAGCGCGACGACGCCCACGACGACGTTCTTGTAGACCCCTGTCAGCTCGGCGACGTCGACTTGGAGGCCGGTCTCCTCCAGGACCTCGCGGCGCACGCCCTCCTCCGGAGTCTCCTCCAGTTCCAGCACTCCGCCCGGGAGCTCCCACGTACCGTTGTCCGCCCTCTGGATCGCCAGGAGCCGACCGTCGTCGCGGACCACCACACCCGCTACGGACACGGAATGGCGGGGCGTTGACCTGGTCGTCGGGGCGCTGTTACTCATGTACAGGAGCATAGGAGGAAGAAAAGGACCATGGGAACAGCTGTAGGAGGTGGCAAGGCCGTACCCCGGTACTTGCAGATCGCCGAGGACATCGTCCAGCAGATCAGAGCCGGCACTCTCAAGCCCGGCGACCAGGTGCCGAGTGAAGCCGAGATGGTGGAGCGCTACGGCGTGTCCGGCGGGACCATCCGCAAGGCCATGACCGAGATCCGGGCCAGTGGGCTCGTGGACACCCGGCACGGCAAGGGCTCGTACGTGAAGGCCCGGCCGCCCGTGCGGCATCGGTCCTCGGATCGGTTCCGTCGGTCGCTGCGGCGGGGTGGCAAGGCGGCGTACCTCGCCGAGTCGGAGCAGTCGGGTGCCACGGCCAAGGTCAGTGTGATCTTCATTGGTCCTATGGAGGCCCCGGAGGATATTGCCGCTCGGCTCGACGTTGAGCCCGGTACGCAGATCCTCGCGCGGCGGCGGCTGTACTTCCGCAACGGGACGCCGGTGGAGACGGCGACGTCGTACCTCCCGTGGGACGTGGTGAAGGACATTCCCGAGCTGTTCGCCGAGAACCCCGGTGGCGGTGGCATCTATGCCCGGCTGGAGGAGCACGGCCACGTGTTCGCCGAGTTCGTCGAGACCTTGCAGGCCCGGCCGGCCGCCAAGGCGGAGGCGTCCGAGCTGGCCTTGAGCCCCGGTGCCCCGGTCGTTCACCTCCTGCGGAACGCCGTCACCGAGACCGGGCGCGTGGTCGAGGTCTGCGACACCCTCATGGCGGCTGACCAGTTCGTTTTCGAGTACCGGATCCCTGCCTCCGACTGACGGGCGCTCAACTCCCTGCAACCCGCCGCGAGTTTTCTTCCGCGGCGGGTTGACTCATGTACAGGAGTGCTCCACTCTTCTTCATGTCACTCCTATACATGAGTGACGGAGTCCAACCTCTGTAGAGGAGTGATCTGTCATGCGTCAGATTCCCGTCGACACCTCCGCGGCGATGGTGATGGTTGCCCAGCCGCCGCAGCCGAAGGTCAAGGACCGCAAGACCGGTGAGATCGCCGTCGACCTGGAGACCGGCGCCCCGCTGGTCACCGTCGACGTGGTGTTCCTGATGGCCGGGGTGTCCGAGGTCCTGTCCGTCGCCGTCCCGCAGCCGGGCATCACGGGAGAGTTCGCGATGGGTACGCCGGTCGCGATCACCGGCCTCATCGCCCGGCCGTGGGAGAACGAGTTCAACGGCCAGAGGCGGCACGGAATCAGCTTCCGCGCCGCGGCGATCACCTCGCTGGCGCCCGCTCCGGCCCAGGTCTGACGCGATGACCGGCGGACAGATTGCCGCACTGGTCGGCTTATCGCTGGTCGCGGTCGGACTGGGGTGGCTGAAGTGGAAGAGGCCCGGTTGGTACTGGGTCGGCTTCGGCTGGTTGGCCACCGTGGTGCGACTGCTGTGGACATACCGCTCGGTGATGGAGGCCTGCGGGCTGACTGAGCAGCCGTCCCGGTCCCGGGTGATCCTGGCAACAGCCATGCGCCGCGCGGCCGCCCCGGCGCTCCCAAAGCCGCGCCGGATCAGGATCACGCGGTTCGGGTTGGTCCTGCGGGTCAAGATGCTGCCGGGTCAGGAAGTCCGGGACTTCGATGCAGCTACCGAACGGCTGCGACACTCCTGGCGCATGCAGGGAGTGCACGTCACCTCCCTGAAGCCCGGGTTCCTGCAGATCCGGCTCATCGGCTATGACGTACTGCGGCAGGTGGTCATGCCGCCCGACATCCCGGCGACCGAGCTCCTCAAGGTGCCGGTAGCTCTGCGGGCCGACGGCACCCCGCACATGCGGAACTTCCGGGCCAGCCCTCACGAGCTGGTCGTAGGCGCCACCGAATCAGGCAAGTCGGTCTACCTCAGGGCCCTCGTCAAGGGGTTGGCCAAGCAGCCCGTTGCGCTCGTCGGGATCGACTGCAAGTGGGGTGTGGAACTGGCACCGTTCGCCCGTCGGTTGTCCGGGCTGGCCTACACCCCGGAAGAAGCGTCCGATCTCCTGGACGCGCTGGTCGAGGAGATGATCCGGCGCTACGAGCTGATCCGGGCCTCGCAAGGCCTCGGGTCGGGCGTCACGGTGGAGGAGATCACCTCGGACGTCTGGGGCCTGCCCGAGAGCATCCGACCGGCGCCCATCGTGCTGATCGTGGACGAGGTCGCCGAGCTCTTCCTGATAGCCAACAGGTCCGACGAGAAGCGCCGGGACCACATGGTCACCCAGCTGATCCGCCTCGGACAGCTCGGCCGGGCCGCGGCCGTGTACCTGGAAATCTGCGGGCAGCGGTTCGGCTCCGACCTCGGCGCCGGCGCCACCGCCCTCCGCGCACAACTCACCGGCCGTGTGGCGCACCGCGTCAACGACGAAGCCTCCGCGAAGATGGCCCTGGGCGACATCAGCCTCCGCGCCGTGAGTGCGGCCACCAACATCGCCATCGATCGTCCCGGGACCGCCGTCGTCGGCCTGCTCTCGGGCGGGTGGGCCCGCATCCGGTCCGCGTACGTCTCCCTCGATGAGACCGCAGCCGTCTGTGCCCGGTACGAGCACCTCACCCCGGACATCCCGGCCCTGGCAGCTTTCCGCCCGCGGCGGACCGCAGTGCCCTCGCAGGGCAAGTAGACCGCCTGATCTCCCCGCATTCGGTCGGCGCGACCGTTCAGCGCCAAGTCCCTACTCCTCCCATGCCTGAAGGAGGTGAAACACCATGCACTTCAAGGTCCGTCCGGACGCGGTCCTCGTCCAGGCCGTCATTGCCGGGGCCCTGTCCTTCGCCCACCTGCACGATCTGGCCGAAGCCGCGGGGCAGGACGGTTGGAAGGCCTGGGCCTACCCGGTCAGCGTGGACCTGCTCCTCGTCGCCGCCTGGCACCGCCTACGGCTCCTGCGCGATGCCGGGGAGCCGACCCGGTCCGCCTGGACCTGGTTCGCCGTCGCCCTCGCCGCCTCGCTCGGCGCGAACGTCGCCACCGCCGGCCTTCTCGACCTGAACGCCGTCCCGGCCTGGCTGCGAATCCTCGTCGCCGGCTGGCCCGCGCTGGCCTTCCTCGGCGGAACCCTCCTCGTCCACAACCCGGCCGAGGAACCCGCCGCAGAACCGGACCCCGAGCACGAGCACCACCAGGCCAACGCGCAAGACATCGACGTCGAGCCGTTCCAAGAGCCCGATCCGGAGCCTGCCGTCAGTGAGATCCCGGCGCCGGATCCCGCTCCGGCCCTACCCCCGCCCCCGCCGCCGAACCCGGCCGTCGCCGTACCGGACGCGCTCCTCGCCTACGGCCGCAAGGTCGCCGACGAGCACCGCGCCCGCACCGGCAGCCCGATCGACGCCGACACCCTGCGCGCCCGCCTTGGCGTCCCGGCCCCCATGGCCGCGTCCATCGCCGCACAGCTCGCCTGAGAGGAGACCCGCCCGTGCCCCGCTACCGCTTCCGCGACGTCCGCCGGATCGGCCCGGTGGAGGTCGGCACCTACATCGACCGCCACGGCCGCGAGATGCACTCCGCCGCTTGCACCGCCCCCCACTGCGGCTGGTCGGCCGACTACCTCAGCCGCGCCGCCGCCGAACTCGCCGCCCACTCCCACCGCTGCGCCCCGCGCTGACCTCGAAGGAGAACCCGTCGTGGACGTCCCGCTCTGGCTCGCCCTGATCGTCGTCGGCGTCCTGGGCGTGAAGCTCGTCCGACCGCCCTGGTGGCTGGTCGCCGTGATCCTCCTCGGCGGCTTCCTCCTCGCGGACAGCTTCCTCGCCCCCGCCATCGACGCGGCCGTCAACAAGTAGCCCTGGAAGGAGAACCCGGTGTTCAAGCCCAAGTACCCCGCCCCCGACACCTACACCCCGGTGACCATCCGTCCGACCCCGGTCCCCGCCACCGACCAGCAGGAGACCGCCCCGGCCCCGGTGACGGTTCCGGCCGGCCTCGCGGCCCTGGCCCCCAAGACGCCCGGCGCCGCGGTCGCCCTCGCCGCCGGCGGGGTCGCCGGGGTCCTGGCCCTGGCCTCCGTCGCCGTCTCGCTGCTCCTGGCCGTCGCCGTCACCGCCACGGCCTTGTCCGTCAGCGCCGTCGTGGTCCTGTTCCTCGTCCGCGCCCTGCGCCAGGAGTTCGGGAACCACTGACCGGCCCGGCCTTCCGGGGGCGTCACGAGCCACCAAGCATCGCCGCCCCCGGTCGCCCACCTGCCACTTCCGACCGCACGAAGGAGCATCGTGGACCCGCAATCGATCGCCTTATGCCTGCCGCTCATCGGCTGGGCCGCCCACACCGGCCTGCTCACCCACCGCTTGGCCATGGCCCGCCGCGACCCGCTGACCGGCCTGCGCACTCGCGCCGGGTGGACCAGCCGCGCCGAGCGCTACATCCGCCGCAACGACTCCGTCGTCCTCCTGATCGACCTGGACGACTTCAAGCACCTCAACGACACCCACGGCCACGCCGCCGGGGACGCAGCCCTCGCCGCCACCGCCGCCCGGCTCACCGCCTGGTGCGGCCGCCACGGCTTCGCCGGCCGCCTCGGTGGAGACGAATTCGTCGCCGTCCACCGGCACCCCGACTACTCCCGGGCCCTCGCCGACCTCACCAACGCTCTGAACGCCCCTGTGATCTACGAGGACCGCGAGCTGCCGGTCTCCGCCTCGGTCGGCTCCTGCCGCATCGCGGACCTGCCCCTGCCGAGCCTCTCCGAGGCCCTCGCGGGCGCCGACGCCGCCATGTACGCGTCCAAGGGCACCACCGGCCGCCGCTCCCCGCGCCACACCCACCGCTGACCGTCCTCCGGGCGACGCACAAGCCACCAAGCATCGCCGCCGCCCGGACGGACCGGCCCCTCCCGACCGCAATCGAAAGGACCACCATCATGGCCCAGCACACCCCGGCTCCGCCCCGCATCTGCCCGAACTGCGACGGCTTCTCCGCCGTGCACATCACCCTCGGCGGACGCGACCGCATCGGCCAGCTGCGCACCATCACCGCCCACTGCCCGGCCTGCCACGGCACCGGCACCCGCCCTGCCCGCAGCGCCGTCATCACCCCGGCCGGACGGTGAGCGCTGTGCTGACCGACGCCGACATGAACAACCCGCTGACCGCACAGACCGCCGTGTTCGCGGCCCTCGCCCAGCTGGCCGAGCTGCACCCGGATCTGCCCGGCGCGTACATCACCACCAGCCAGATCACGCCCACCGCGGCACACGTCCTCCTCGACAGCCTGGCCGACCTTGAAGCCTGGCGGCAGGCCACCCACACCGACGCCCTGGACGTCCAGCTCAACGACTTCAAGGACGAGAAGCAGCTCCTCTTCATCGCCCCGATGGGCCGGATCACGTTGAAGGTCTACACGGTCTTCGCGCCCGCTCCTGCGGCGGTGGCTGCGTGACCGCGAACCTCGCGGACCTGGACCCCGGCCTCCTCAGTGATCTGCTGAAGGTGGCCGGGGCTCCCGGTTTCCGCCGCTGGGAGGAGCAGATCCACCGCACCGGCGGCTGCTCCGACCCGATCCACATCACCGGCTGGACCCTCACCAAGGACAAGACCAGTGGCGAGACCTACGACCGCTACTCCACCGAGAACGAGCCCGGCGCCCGCCTCCGGATCGCCTGCGGCAACCGCCGTGCCTCCCGCTGCCCGTCCTGCGCTTGGACGTACGCCGGGGACACGTACCACTTGATCCGGGCCGGGCTCGCCGGAGACGACCGCCACACCGTCCCCGCCACCGTCCGCGATCACCCCCGCGTCTTCGCCACCCTCACCGCCCCGTCCTTCGGCCCCGTCCACAACCGGCCCGACTCCGGCCGCTGCCGCTGCGGCACCCGCCACCCCACCGAGGACCCGATCCTCGGCACCGCCCTCGACCCGACCACGTACGACTACGCGGGCGCCGTCCTCTTCAACAACCACGCCGGACAGCTCTGGTCCCGCTTCACCACCCGCCTCCGCCGCGAGATCGCCGCCCGTGCCGGCCTCACCCAACGCGAGCTGAAGGAGTCGTGCCGGGTCTCCTTCGGCAAGGTCGCCGAGTTCCAAAAGCGCGGCGCCATCCACTTCCACGCCGTGATCCGCCTCGACGGGCCCATCGGCCCGCTCACCCCGCCCCCGTACTGGGCCACCACCCACCTCCTCACCGAAGCCATCCGGGCAGCCGTCGCGCACACGTACACGTCCATCACCGTCCCGGCCGCTGACGACCAGCCGACCCGCACCCTCCGCTGGGGCACCCAACTCGACATCCGCCCCATCAAGGCCTTCGGGGACGGCTCCGACATCACCGAACAGGCCGTCGCCTCGTACGTCGCCAAGTACGCCACCAAGGCCGCCGAGGACACCGGCACCCTCGACCGCCGCATCGGCAACCGTGAGGCCCTGGTCCTCCTCGACGTCCCCGACCACACCGCCCGCCTGATTGGGGCCTGCCTCGACCTGGACCCGCTCTACCCGGACCGCCGCCTCGCCGCCTGGGCCCACATGCTCGGCTTCCGCGGCCACTTCTCCACCAAGTCCCGCCAGTACTCCACCACCCTCGGCGACCTCCGCCAGACCCGCGCCGACTACCGCGCCGCCCAGGAACGCGAAGCACGCGGCCTCGCCGACATCGAACCGGACACCGTCCTCGTCCTCGCCTCCTGGCAGTACGCCGGCCACGGCCACAGCCCCGGCGAATCCGTGCTGGCGGCCTCGATCGCCCGAGACATCCAGCTCAACCGCGAGACCGCTCGCGAAGCCCTGTCCGATCAACTCGTCCTGGAAGGAGCCGCCATATGACCACCGCCGTCATCCAACGGAAGTGGCACACCACCGCCGAGGTTGCCGAGATGCTCGGCTTCGGCCTGTCCAAAACCAAGATGCTCGTCATCACTGGCGAGATTCGATCCGTGAAGATCGGCCGAAACCGGCGGATCCTGCCCGCCTGGGTGGACGAGTACGTCGAGCGGGTCACCTCCGAGACCGAGCGGTGGTCGGCATGAGCGGGAAGCGTGCCAACGGAGAGGGCTCGATCTACCCGTACAAGAACGGCTTCGCCGCGTACGCCTGGGTCGACACGCCGGACGGCAAGCGCAAGCGCAAGTACGTCTACGGCAAGACGCGGGAAGAGGTCCACGACAAGTGGATCAAGTTGCATGCTGAGGCCAAGAAGGGGCCCGTGGTGACTCGGCACCGCACAGTGGCGGCCTTCCTCGCCTACTGGCTCCAGGAGATCGTCAAGCCCGACCTCGCGCCGCTCTCGTACGTCTCGTACGAGGGGTACGTCCGGCTCTACATCGCCCCGCACCTCGGGTCGAAGCGCCTCGACAAGCTGACCGTCCGGGACGTGCGGGAGTGGCTGAACAAGCTGGCCACGATCTGCCAGTGCTGCGCCCAGGACAAGGACCAGAAGCGATCACTGGCACAGCGGCGGTGCTGCGCGGTCGGCGAGTGCTGCGAGGCCTACCCGTCCCGCCGCGTCGTCCAGGGCGCCCGTGACGCGCTCCGGGCCGCGCTGACGCACGCAGTGATCGAAGAGGAGATCGGGAAGAACGTCGCTTCGCTCGTGAAGGTGCCCAAGCCGCGGCGTCGCCGGATCAAGCCTTGGTCCGTGGTCGAGGCGGGCCGCTTCCTGGCGGACGGCGTGGCCCGGGACGATCACCTGCTCGCTGCCTGGATGCTCGTGCTCTGCCTCGGCCTGCGCCGCGGTGAGGTGCTCGGCCTGACGTGGAAGTCCGTGGACTTCGATGCCGGGCAGCTCTACGTGGACCACCAGATACAGCGGGCCGGGCGGGAGATCCTGCACCGGGAGACCAAGACCGAGGACTCCGATGACTTCCTGCCCCTGCCGGCACTCTGCCTGAAGGCGCTCCGCATGCGATGGGCACAGCAGATAGGTGATCGCAAGGCGGCGGGAGAGCTCTGGCAGGGGAGCCATGACCTGGTGTTCACGACCAAGTACGGAACGCCGATCGAGCCCGGGAACCTGACGCGAATGTTCGCGCTGCGGGCCCGCCGCGCTGGCCTCCGCGTGATCCCGCTGCGGAACACCCGGCACACGTGCAGCTCGCTCCTGGTCGCGCTCAAGGTCCACCCCAAGGTGGCCCAGAGGATCCTGCGGCACTCGCAGATCGCGATGACCATGGAGGTCTACGCCGAGGCGAGCGAAGAAGACATGCGTGACGCGCTGGCCAAGCTGTCCGAGGCCATGGGCGGCATCGGCGGCTAGGGCGGTTGCTGTACTTCGCTGCTGTACGCGCGGGAAACGCCAGAGGCCCCGGATTTCTCCGGGGCCTCTGGCCTGCTGTGCACTCGGCAGGATTCGAACCTGCAACCTTCTGATCCGTAGTCAGATGCTCTATCCGTTAAGCTACGAGTGCTTGGGCTTCCCGGGGTTTTTCGCCCCGTTGGCCTTGCGAGAACAACAATACATGGACCTTGCCGGGACGCGAAATCCGTTAACCAAACCGGCTCTGACCTGCGAAAACGCCCCGGAGGGTGATCGTCCGGACGGATGCGCGCCCCGACCGGGTGCGTACGGACCCCGAACACTGCCGCGGTTCGGACGGCCTTCATGGGCGCGGAGGATGCGGAGCACGCCGGAAACGCAGCGAAGCCCCGGTCCGTGAGGACCGGGGCTTCGCTGACTGCGGAGGCGGAGGGATTTGAACCCTCGATGGGGGGTAAGCCCCAAACCGCATTAGCAGTGCGGCGCCATAGACCGGACTAGGCGACGCCTCCAGTGCACCCCCGCGTAGAGGGTGCGTGCAGATGATGACACAGCCGCAGGGCCGGTCACCAATCCGCTCCCACGGTACTAGGCAAGCTGGCCACAGAGCAAAGGCTTAATCACTCCCGGCACACGGGTCCGCGGCGGCCGTCACGCACCGCGTGCGCACGTCGTTGGTCCGGCGTACGACGTACGGACGACCTGGAGTGCCCCATGCTGCGACTCGCCGCCTTCGCCGTCACCTCCGTCCTGGCCACCGCCGCCGCGGGCCCGCTGCCGCCGCTGGCCCCGCTGCCCCTCGACCGGCTGCTGTCCTCCCCCGACCGCCTCACGATCTCCGTCTCCCACACCGGCAACCCCCGGGCGGACGGGGAGTACCTGCTCGCGTGCAACCCCGTCGGCGGGGACCATCCGCGGGCGGAGCAGGCGTGCGCCCGCCTCGACCGCTTCGCCAAGGCCGGCGAGAACCCCTTCGCCGAGGGGTCCAAGCGTCAGATGTGCACCCAGCAGGACGGCGGGCCGGCCAGGGCGCACATCACCGGCACGTGGCAGGGCCGCAAGGTGAACGCCTCATTCCGGCGGACCAACGGGTGCGAGATCGCACGGTGGCGCAACCTGGAACCTGTGCTTCCGGCCGGGCGCTCCTGACCTGGGAGGATGTGGCGGATGCCCGGAGTACCCGGAACATCCGCCACCTCGGGCCGGGGCCGTGCCCTTAGACTCCTCCCGTGACATGCCGGTAGACGTGGTCAGGGAGGAAGCTCGTCGTGAGCAGCAGGCCATCCCGAGGCGCTGCTCGCCTCGCAGCAATACTCGACGCGCTTCCGGACGCGCTGCTGCTCGTCAACGCCAACGGCACGGTCGTCAACGCGAATTCGATCGCCCTCGAGGTCATGGAGAGCCCCGGCACCGGCCTGGTCGGTCGCGGCGTGCTCGACCTGTTCCCCGACTTCGACTCCAAGCTGATCCCCGGCTCCATGCGCCGCCCCGGCGACGACGACGGCGGCCGGGCCAAGCCCAAGCGGATGGTCGCGCGGCGCACCGACGGCAGCGAGTTCCCGGTCGAGGTCACCCACGCCCACCTGGACGGCCGGGACGCCTACCGCGAGCCGCAGCCCGCCTACACCGGGGACGAGCTGCTGATGCTCGTCGTACGCGACCTCTCCGAGACCGTGGACACCGAGGCCGAGCTGGCCCGCTCGCAGCGGCAGACCGAGATGATCCTGCGCGCCGCCGCCGAAGGCGTCGTCGGCACGGACACCGACGGCCGCGTCGTCCTCGTCAACCCGGCGGCCGCGCAGATCCTCGGCTACCGCGCCACCGACCTCGGCAACCGCGAGCTGCACGCCCTGATCCAGCACTCGCGCGCCGACGGCTCCCCGTTCCCGTTCGAGGAGTCCCCGCTCGCCGACACCCTGCGCAGCGGCCGCAAGCACCGGGTGCGCGGCCAGGTGCTGTGGAACAAGGCCGGACAGCCGGTCTCCGTGGACCTGACCACCTCCCCCGTGCGCGACGGCGACGTGCTCGTCGGCGCCGTCATGACCTTCACCGACCGGCGGCCCTTCGACGCGCTGGCCGCACGGCACGCCCAGCTCGTCGCGGTCCTCGGCGACTCCCTGCGGGGCCCGTTGGACGAGCTGCGCGGCGAGTTGGCCACCCTGGCCGCCGACGACGGCGGCCAGCTGTGGCCCGAGGCCAACCAGCTGCTGCACCACCTGGCCGCCGGGTACTCCCGGATGACCACCCTCGTCGACAACGTGCTCGCCTACCAGCGCCTGGACGCGGGCAGCGAGAAGCTGAAGAAGAAGAACGTCCTGATGGACGGCGTCGTCAAGGCCGGCGTCGACGGCGCCGTCGAGCTGATCGGCCCGGGCCGGGCACAGTTCGCCGTGCACGCGCCGACCATCGAGGCCGAGGTGGACGCGGAACGGATCGCCACCGCCCTCGCGCACCTCGTCGCGGACGTCGCCGGGGTGGACGCCACCGGCAAGACCCCCCAGGGCAGTGGATACGCGGACTCCACGATCGTGGTGGCCGCCGCGCAGCGCGGCAAGGTCGTACGCATCGAGGTGCGCGGGCCGTACCAGGGCGGCGACCCGGTGCACGAGCCGATCGTGCGCGGCATCGTGACCGCGCACGGGGGCATGCTGCAGACGGTGGAGGTGCCCGGCGCGCCCGGCGGCGCGTACGTCCTGGAGCTCCCGCTGGGCTCAGGAGCCGGGACGGTGACCTTGCCCGAGCCGGAACCGGAACCCGAGCCGGAGCCCGAGCCGCAGCCGCAGACGGACGCGCAGGGCGGCAGGGCAGCCGACGGAGCGGCCGCCAAGGGCACCGGCGGCCGGCGCGGCCGGCGCGGGGTGGACGCCTTCCTGGAGGATTCCGCGGACGAGGCGGACGCGCCCGGCGGCGCCTCGGCCGGGGCAGCGCTAGCGCTGCCCTCCGGGCGTCGGCGGGCCCCCGGTGAGGTTCCCGCGGACGCGGCCGCCCCCGCGCTCGCGCAGTCTCCGGTGAACCCGGCCGGCCTCGGCACCGGCCGCCGGCGCGGCCGGGACGGCGACGGCGAGGGCGCCGAGGGGGGTGCCGGCCGGCCCGTGCCCCCGCAAGGCACCGCCATGCCCGCACTGCCGCCGGTCCCCGCTGTACCCGCAGTGCCTTCGGTCCCGGTGAGCGAGCACCCCGCCGGGCGGCGGCGTGCGCTGGGCCAGGCCGGCCCGGCCCGGCCCGGTGGTCCCGTGCCCGCGGCAGGACTCGCACCCGCCGTGGGCGCCGGCGGCCCGGCACCCGCCCGGCCGATCGCCCCGGAGGGCGGCTTCGCGCTGCCCGCCGGTCCGACGCCCGCGCCGGCCCCCGTTCCCGCTGCAACTGCGACCGCTGCGGCCGTTCCCGTTGCCGCTCCCGCCGCCGGACCGGTCCCGGCCGTGGCCGGATCGCCCGGGTCCGCCCCCGGCGGCACCCCGGTTCCGGCCGGCGCCGCAGCCCCTGGCGGCGCTCCCGGTTCCGCTCCGGGTGCCGGGCCCGGCGCCCCCGCCGCCGGCGAGGCTCCGGTCGGGCGGCGTGCCCGGCGGGCGCTGGGCACGCCCGGCGCGGAGTCCGCGGCTCCCGCCGCGCAGGCGGCTGCGGGCGACGGTGAGGCCGTACCGCCGACCGGGCGGCGCCGTGCCCTGCCGCCCACCCCCGCCTGGCCGGTTCCGGCGGCCCGCACCGCCCCCGAAGACGACGAGCCGGCCGGCCGGGCTGCCGTGCCCGCGGCCCGGCAGCCGCAGGACGGGCCGACCGAGCCCGGACAGCCGATCAGCGTCCGCACCCTCGGCCAGGGCATCTCGGTCGACCCGGCCGCTGCTTCCGGCAACGGCGCCGCCACCGGTGGTTCCGGACGCCGACGGCGGCTCGCCGAGCCCGCGCCGCAGGGCCGTGCCTTCGTGATAGGCGCCCCGGAGGCGGGCGCGGCCGAAGGGCCGGAGCCACTGGACGGGCCCGGCGGCGCCGTCGAGGTGGTCAGCCGGCCCGTTCCGCCGCCGGTCGACGACGAGCTGCCGCCGGAGCCGCTGGACAACCCGCGCCGGCTCCTGGTGTGGCCCGCGCCCGACGCGCAGACCCAGCAGGCGCTCAACGACAACGGCTACCGCCCGGTGGTCGTTCACTCCCGCGAGGAAGTGGACGCGCAGATCGCCGCGTTCCCCGCTGCCCTGTTCGTGGACCCGCTGACCGGCCCGATCACCCGCACCGCCCTGCAGTCGCTGCGCGCGGCTGCGGTGGCCGCGGAGGTGCCCGTCCTGGTCACGGCCGGGCTCGGCCACGCCTCCCGCGAGGCGGCGTACGGCGCGGATCCGGCGGTGCTCCTCAAGGCGCTCGCGCCGCGCGACAGCGAGCAGCACCCCTCGCGGGTCCTGCTGATCGAGGAGCGCGACGGGATCGCGACCGCGCTCACGGCCGCGCTCGAACGGCGCGGCCTCCAGGTGGCCCGGGCGGGCGCGGACACCGACGCGGCGGAGCTGGCGTCCCGGATGCGACCCAACCTGGTGGTCATGGACCTCATGCAGGTGCGCCGCCGGCGGGCCGGCATCGTCGACTGGCTGCGCGCCAACGGCCAGCTCAACCGGACCCCGCTGGTGGTCTACACGGCCACCGGCATCGACGATGCCGTGCTGCCGAGGCTCGTGTCCGGGGAGAGCGTGCTCTTCCTCGCCGAGCGGGCCACCACCGCGGACGTCCAGGGACGCATCGTGGACATCCTGTCCAAGATCGGCACCAACTAGTCACCCGACCCGATGGCCATCACCGACACGTCCGAGCACGCCGTCCCCGCCGACAACGGGGAGGTGAGCCTCCTCATCGCCCGGCAGGTCGAGCCCGGGTACGAGGAGGCGTTCGAGACCTGGGCGCGCGGAATCCTGGAGACCGCCGCGTCCTTCCCCGATCACCTCGGCTACGGGCTGTTCCGCCCGGCGCGCAACGGCGGGCCCTGGTTCCTCGTGCACCGCTTCCGCGACCAGGCCGCGCTGCGGCGCTGGCAGGACTCCCCGGAGCGGGCCGCCTTCTTCGCGAACTGCGAGGGCCATCACCACACGGAAATAGCCCGGCGCGAGCTGCACGGCATGGAGACCTGGTTCGCGAAGCCGGGTACGGTCCAGCCCGCGCCGCCCCGGTGGAAGATGGCGATCAGCTCGGGGCTCGCCATCTTCCCGATCTCACTGGTGGGCAACGCGGTGCTCGGGCCGTACCTGGTCGACGTGAACTTCGTGCTGCGGACGGCGGTCTTCGCCGCCGTCTTCAGCACCCTGATGACCTACGTGGCCATGCCCGCCGTCAGCAGGCTGCTGCGGCCCTGGCTCACGCGCGGCTGACGGCGGCTCAGTCGAGCACGGTGACGTCGAGCTCGCCGTCGGCGTACTGCCTGCGGATCACCTTCTTGTCGAACTTGCCTACGCTGGTCTTGGGGACCGCCTCGATGAAGGTCCAGCGCTCGGGCAGCTGCCACTTGGCGATGGACTGGCCGAGGAAGGCGCGCAGCGTCGTGTAGTCCACGCTCCCGGCCTCCTTGAGGACGACGGTGGCCAGGGGGCGCTCGCCCCACTTGTCGTCCGGGACGGCGACGACCGCGGCTTCGGCGACCTCGGGGTGTGCCATCAACGCGTTCTCCAGCTCCACACTGGAGATCCACTCGCCGCCGGACTTGATCACGTCCTTGGCGCGGTCGGTGAGCGTGAGGAAGCCGTCCGGGCTGATCACGCCGACGTCGCCGGTCTTGAGCCAGCCGTCGGAGGTGAACTTGTCCTCGGGACGCAGCGGTTCACCCGATCCTCCGTAGTAGGCACCCGCGATCCAGGGGCCGCGCACCTCCAGCTCGCCCGCCGACTTCCCGTCCCAGGGCAGGACGTCACCGCCGGGGCCGACCAGGCGGGGTTCTACGCCCGTCGGGAAGCGGCCCTGGGTGATCCGGTACGGCCACTCCTCGTCGGCGCTCAGGCCGGCCGGAGGGTGTGCCATGGTGCCGAGCGGCGAGGTCTCGGTCATGCCCCAGGCGTGGCAGAGGCGGACACCGAGCCTGTCGTACGCCTCCATCAGGGCGGGCGGGCAGGCCGCGCCGCCGATGGTGACCTGCCGCATGGACGTCAGGTCGCGCGGGCGGGCGGTGACCTCGGCGAGGAGCCCCTGCCAGATGGTGGGGACGGCCGCGGCGTGTGTGGGCCGCTCCCGCTCGATCATCTCGGCGAGCGGGGCGGGCTGCAGGAACCGGTCCGGCATCAGCATGTTGATGCCGGTCATGAAGGTGGCGTGGGGCAGGCCCCAGGCGTTCACGTGGAACTGCGGGACGACGATGAGGCTGGTGTCCTTGTCGTTCAGCCCCATCGACTCGGCCATGTTGACCTGCATGGAGTGCAGGTAGATGGAACGGTGCGAGTAGACGACGCCCTTCGGGTCGCCGGTGGTGCCGGAGGTGTAGCACATAGCGGCGGCCTGGCGCTCGTCCAGCTCCGGCCAGTCGTAGTGGTCGGAGCGGCCCGCGAGGAGCTCCTCGTACTCGTGGACGCGGACGCCGAGCCCGTCGAGTGCGGAGCGGTCGCCGATGCCCGAGACGACCACGTGCTCGACGGTGGGCAGGTGCGGCAGCAGCGGGGCGAGCAGCGGCAGCAGGCTCCCGTTGACCAGAACGACCCGGTCGGCGGCGTGGTTGACGATGAAGACGAGCTGCTCGGGAGGAAGCCTGAGGTTGAGGGTGTGCAGGACGGCGCCCATCGAGGGGATCGCGAAGTACGCCTCGACGTGCTCCGCGTTGTTCCACATCAGAGTCCCTATGGCATCCGACTCTTGGACTCCGAGTTCGTCACGCAGCGCGTGGGCGAGCTGTGCAGCGCGGGCGCCGATCTCTGCGAAGCTGCGCCGGTGCGGCTCGGCCTCGCCGGTCCAGGTCGTGACCTGGGACTTTCCGTGGATCGTCGTCCCGTGCCGGAGTATCCGGCTGACGAGGAGCGGTACGTCCTGCATGGTGCTCAGCAAAGCGTCCTCCCGTGTGCGCTGCGGCGCTGCGGCGGCTTGGATTGCTGCCGATTCTGCGCACGTACCGGTCGGCATGTCACTACCCGGGGGTACAAACACGGCGCGCAATCGCTGTCGGAGCGCGCGGCGTGGCGCCGTGCACAGGCCCGGGGTGTGCGTACGGTGCACGGCGCACAGGCCGCACCGCAGGCGTGGGCGTTGTTTCACGTGAAACGGCGGCTGGGGTTTCACGTGAAACATCGCTGGTCGCAGCAGCTCGGGGGAGGGATGCGCTCAGCGGACCGGGGTGAGTTCCGGGTCCTCGCGGAGCTTGACCAGCGCGCGGGAGACGGCGCTCTTGACCGTGCCGATCGAGACCCCCATGAGCTCGGCGGTCTGAGCCTCGCTCAGGTCCTCGTAGTAGCGCAGGACGACCATGGCGCGCTGCCGGTCGGGCAGCCGGGTCACGGCGCGCCACATCGCGTCGCGCAGGGCCTGCGCCTCAGCGGGGTCGGTGCTCGGCGCCTCGGTCTCCGGGAGCTCGTCGCAGGCGAACTCGTCGACCTTGCGCTTGCGCCACTGGGAGGTGCGGGTGTTGACCAGGGCCCGCCGGACGTAGCCGTCCAGGGCCCGGTGGTCCTCTATGCGGTCCCAGGCGGCGTAGGTCTTGGCCAGCGCCGTCTGGAGCAGGTCCTCGGCGTCGCACGGGTTGGGCGTGAGCGAGCGCGCGGTGCGCAGCAGGCCCGCGCCCCGGGTCCGGACGTACGCCGAGAAGGACGGGTACGGCGTCGGTTGCGAGGCGAGCGTGCACACGGGCGTGGTCATGGCTCCACGCTAGAAGCGCGGGGCCTGGCAGCGGATCGGCCGCAGGTGCCGAAGGCGGGTCCCCCTCAGGTTGTAGGGGTGGGGCGTGTCCCACCTCCTGAAGGTGGAGGAGGCGGGGGCGGCGTGCGGGCCGCGGGCACCGGGGTGCTCAGTCGTCCGCCCCGAGGATCAGCCCGGAGGTCGGCACCCCGGTCCCGGCCGTGACCAGGGCGTGGGCGGCCCCGCGGACCTGGTTGACGGAGGTGCCGCGTAGCTGGCGCACCGCCTCGGCGATGCCGTTCATGCCGTGCAGGTACGCCTCCCCGAGCTGGCCGCCGTGGGTGTTGAGGGGCAGCGCGTCCGCAGCCACGAAGTCGGCGGCCTCGCCGGGCTTGCAGAAGCCGAACTCTTCCAGCTGCATCAGCACGAACGGGGTGAAGTGGTCGTAGAGGATGCCGACGTCGATGTCCGAGGGGCGCAGCCCGCTGGTCCGCCACAGCTGCCGTGCGACCACGTCCATCTCGGGGAGGCCGGTGAGGTCGTCGCGGTAGAAGGAGGTCATGCCCTCCTGGCGGCGGGCCGCGCCCTGTGCCGCCGCGGTGATCACGGCGGGCGGGTGGCGCAGGTCCCGGGCCCGCCGGGTACTGGTGACGACGAGCGCCTGGCCGCCGTCCGTCTCCTGGCAGCAGTCCAGCAGCCGCAGGGGCTCGACGATCCAGCGCGAGGCGGCGTGCTCGGCCAGGGTGATCGGCCGGCCGTGGAACCAGGCGGCGGGGTTGTTCGCGGCGTGCCTGCGGCTGGTGACGGCGACGTGGCCGAACGCCTCGGCCGTGAGGTGGTGGGCGTGCAGGTAGCGCTGGGCGGCCATGGCCACCCAGGAGGCCGGCGTCAGCAGCCCCCACGGCAGCGACCAGCCCAGGGCCGCGCCCTCCGCCGAGGCTTCGCGCTGCTGCACGCCGGAGCCGAACCGGCGGCCGGAACGCTCGTTGAAGGCGCGGTAGCAGACGACGACCTCCGCGACCCCGGTCGCGACGGCGAGGGCGGCCTGCTGGACGGTGGCGCAGGCCGCGCCGCCGCCGTAGTGGATGCGGGAGAAGAAGGAGAGGTCCCCGATCCCGGCGGCCTGGGCAACCGTGATCTCAGGGCTGGTGTCCATCGTGAAGGTGACCATGCCGTCGACGTCGGCGGGGGTGAGCCCGGCGTCGTCGAGGGCCGCGTGCACGGCCTCGACGGCGAGCCGCAGCTCGCTGCGGCCGGAGTCCTTCGAGAACTCGGTCGCGCCGATGCCGGCGATGGCGGCGCGGCCGCCGAGCCTGTCCCGGTTCCGCACGCTCATGCCGTGCCTCCCGGGACCGGCAGGGTCACGGTGACGGTGCCGGTGACGTGGTGACCGATGCCGTTGGCTCCGACCACGCGGATCTCGGCGGTGTCCCCGGTGAGGGCGGTGACGGTACCGATGAGGGTCATGGTGTCGCCCGGGTGGTTCGGGGCGCCCAGCCGGATGGCCACCCTGCGCAGGACGGCCCGGGGACCGAGGTGGTCGGTGATGTACCGGCCGACCAGGCCGTTCGTGGTCAGGATGTTCATGAAGATGTCCGGGGAGCCCTTCTCCCGCGCGAGCTCCGCGTCGTGGTGCACGTCCTGGTAGTCCCGGGAGGCGACGGCGCCCGCGACGATGAGCGTGCGCGTGATCGGAATCTCCAGTGGCGGCAGTGTGTCGCCCACGTTCATGCGTCCTCCCCCTCGGAGGGTGTGTGCGGCCGGGACACGAGGGCGCCGAGCTCGGCCAGCAGCTCGCTGCCGCAGCCGAGATAGGCGTCGAGCTGGCGCCCCCACAGGAAGTGCCGGTGGGCGGGATGGTCCAGGTCGGCGCCCGTCCCTCCGTGCAGGTGCTGGCCCGCGTGGACGACCCGCTTGCCCGCCTCCGAGGCCCACCAGGCTGCCGTCAGGGCGTGCTCGTACGCCGGGAGCGCCTGATCGATGCGCCAGGCCGCCTCGTAGGTGGTGACCCGGATCGCCTCCGTGTCCATGTGCGCATCGGCCGCGCGCAGCATCACCCCCTGGTTGGTGGACAGCGGCCGGCCGAACTGCTCGCGGGTGGAGGTGTACTCGGCCGCACGGGCCACGGCACCCGCGCAGACGCCCGCTTGCAGGCCCGCGAACGCGGTGCGGGCGGCGGCGAGGACCTGTTCGTAGGGCTGCCTGCCCGGAGCGAGGGCCGGGCCGAGCGGTTCGGCCCGCGCACCGGACAGGCTGAGCCGTCCTGCGGCCCAGGGGGCGGTGGTCTCCACGGCCGCGGTC
This sequence comes from Streptomyces sp. NPDC127106, assembly GCF_042677605.1. Lineage (NCBI taxonomy): Bacteria > Bacillati > Actinomycetota > Actinomycetes > Kitasatosporales > Streptomycetaceae > Streptomyces > Streptomyces sp. NPDC127106. The sequence goes on from NZ_JBHXTC010000008.1 coordinate 20,115, forward strand.
TCCACGCCGGGCGCGTCCGTCCGTACGAGCCACAGGGTCCGGTCCGCGTCGGGGACCAGGACATGCGTGGCGTCGCGCAGCCACGGCACGACGGGAGCGGTGCCGGTCAGCCGGCCGTCCGCCGACGCGGTGAAGCGTCCGCGGGCCGGGAAGACGCCGGTGGCCACCGCCTCGCCCGCGCCCAGGGCGGGCAGCAGGCGGGCCCGCTGCTCGGCGCTGCCGTGCAGGGCGACGGGCAGGACCCCGTACACGCAGGTGGTGGCGTACGGGGCCTGCGCGGTGGTGCGGCCCTGCTCCTCCAGCAGCAGCACCAGCCCGAGCAGGCCGATGTCCTCCACCGCACCGATCAGCCCGGACCCGGCGAGGGCCTTCCACAGTTCGGCGTCGGTTCCGGTGCCTGCCGCGGCGAGGCGTTCGTGGGTGGCGAGGTCGCGGAAGATGCGGGCGGCGAGCGCCACCGCGGCGGCCTGCTCCTCGGTGGGGTGGAAGTCCATCAGCCCTCCGCCTCGCCGCGGAAGACCGGCAGTTCCTGGTCCTCGTCCACCCGGAGGAACTCCAGCCGGACGGGCGTCCCGATGCGCACCGCGTCGTAGGGGACGCCGGTGATGTTGGTGATCATGCGGACTCCCTCGGCGAGTTCGACGAGCGCGACCGCGTACGGCGGGTCGAAGGCCGGGAACGACGGATGGTGCATGACGACGTAGCTGAAGACCGTGGCCTCGCCGCAGGCCTCGACGGTGTCCCAGTCCAGGCTCGCGCAGGCGTTGCAGCCGGGCAGCCAGGGGAAGCGGAGGGTCGCGCAGGAGGCGCACCGCTGGATCAGCAGCCTGTGGTCCCGAACGCCGTCCCAGAATCCCTGGTTGTCGCGGTTGACCACGGGGCGGGGGCGGCGGGGCCGCTCGGGCCGCCGGGAGGGTGCGGCGGGCGGCGGGCCGGCCGGCCGGGGCGCCGCGGGCGCGTACTTGAGGATCCGGAAGCGGTGGGTGCCGGCGAGTTCTCCCCCGACGCGGATGTCCATGCGGGTGGTCACGAAGTGGCCGGAGCCCAGCCTGGTCGTCTTGCGCGGCGACACGCACTCGATCACGGCGTCGAAGGTGACGGTGTCGCCGGGGCGCAGCGGGCGGAGGTACTCCTGCTCGCAGTCGGTGGCGACGACGGAGGTGCAGCCGGCGCCGTCGAGGAGGCCGAGGAGTTCGTCGTAGGCGCCCGACCGGGCGGAGTGCCCCGACAGTCCGGCCATCGTCCAGGCCTGGAGCATGGTGGGCGGGGCGATCGCGTCGGGGCCCGTGTAGGCGGGATTGGCGTCGCCCATCGCCTCGCACCAGTGGCGGATCATCGCCTCGTTGACGGGGTCCTTGCCCTGCCCCGTGGTGGCGGCCGGCCGGCCCTCGAAAGCCTGGAGCTGCGCGAGGAACCGGTCTGCTGCCGTGTCCTCGGCCCCCCCGGGCGCCGTGGCGGTCATCGCTTCCTCCCCTTCATCCCGAGCCGCGTCATGGCGACGATCTCCCGCTGGACCTCGCTGACCCCGCCGCCGAAGGTGTTGATCTGGGCGGCCCGGTTCATCCGCTCCAGCTCGCCGTCCGCGACGGATCCGGGCCCGGCTCCCCGTACGAGGGCCCGCTCGCCCACCACCTCCTGGCACATCCGGTACACCTCGACGGCGGTCTCGGTGCCGAAGAACTTCACGCCGCTGGCGTCGCCCGGGGCCAGGGTGCCGGCGCCCACGTCCTGGACGAGGCGCCAGTTGAGGAGGCGTACGGCGGCCAGCCGGTTGTGGGCCTCGGCGAGCCGGGACCGGACCCAGGGCAGGTCGGCGGGGCGTTCGCCGGTCACCGGGTCGGGGGTGCGGGCGTACCGGAGCGCAGCGTCGTAGAAGTCCTCGGCCTGCATGCCGATGGCGGCCAGGGCGACCCGTTCGTGGTTGAGCTGGTTGGTGATCAGGCCCCAGCCGCCGTGCTCGGGACCGACGAGGTTGCCCTCGGGCACCCGAACCGCGTCGTAGTACGTCGAGGTGGTCGTCAGGCCGCCGACCGTCTCGATCGGGGTCCATGAGAAGCCGGGCGCGGTGGTCGGCACGAGGATGATCGAGATGCCCTTGTGCTTGGGGGCTGCGGGGTCGGTGCGGCAGGCCAGCCAGATCCAGTCGGCGTTCTGGGCGTTGGAGGTGAAGACCTTCTGGCCGTCGACGAGCCAGTCGGCTCCGTCGCGTACGGCGCGGGTGCGCAGGGAGGCCAGGTCGGTGCCGGCGGCGGGCTCGGAGTAGCCGATGGCGAAGACGGTCTCGCCGCGCAGGATCCGGGGAAGGAAGTAGTCCTTCTGCTGCGGGGTCCCGTACTTCATGAGGGTCGGGCCCACCGTGTTGAGGGTGACCATCGAGACGGGGGCGCCGGCCCGGTAGGCCTCGTCGAAGAACACAAACTGCTCGTCGGCGCCGCGCCCCTGGCCGCCGTACTCGACAGGCCAGCCGAGGCCGAGCAGGCCGTCGGCGCCGATGCGGCGGAGCAGGGCGCGCTGGGCGGCCGGGTCCGCGGGGACTCCGTCCGGCAGGAGGTCGTGGAAGTACGCGCGCAGTTCGGCGCGGAGCCGCAACTGGCCTTCGGTCGGGGCGAGGTGCACGGCGCAGGCCTCCCGGCGTCACATCGTCGATGTGAATCTGACTGTCCGTCAGTTCTCCGCGGGATGTCAAGGTCGACGACGGTTTCCGCCGGGGCGTACGAGGAAAGGGAAGCCCGTGCGGCCGAATCCCAGCGGATCCGGCCGCACGGGCACCTCAGTGCGCGGAAACGGGTGTCCGCAGCGCCTACCCCATGGGCAGGAAGTAGACCGCCACGTTCGAGTTGGCCTGCTGGATTCCGGCCAGGGCCGGGCCGTTGACTTGCGCGGAGTTGCTCTGGTTGGAGGCGCCGGAGCCGGTGGCGACCTGCTGCGACGTGGACGAGTTGCCGAGGTTGCTCCCACCCACCCCGCTGCCGACGATGCCGGCGACGCTTGCATTCGATCCGTCGTCCGCGAAGGCGCCGTTGTCGGCCGACGCCACCCCGCCGCAGAGCGCGGCGGCGAGCGGGAGCGAGGCGACGGCGGCGAGGGCGCGGGCGGTACGGATGCTTGCCATGTTCGTGATTCCCCCTGGAACCGAAGTCGGAAGTGGACCGTGGCAGTTGGCCGCCCGCCTCGGTCGTTTCGCATGGTGACGACGTCGCGAGACCAGGGTTGCCCAACGGCTCCCCGGCGAACCACCCCGGAGTCCGTAATTCCCCCGCAGGCATGAGAAACCGCCGATAAACCTCATTCGCGCACCAATGTCACAGGTCAGGCGCGTGGAGGTGGGCGAATCCCGGGCGACGACAAAGAAGAAACGTTCACTCATCCCGACGTGTCCCGGGAACGCCGAAAAGGGCCGCTCCGTCCGGGAACCCCGCCGCCTCCCGGCCCTGCGACCCTGCACTCCCAGGCTTCACGCCCCCTGCGCGCCGTCCCGCGCGCCCCCGCGCTGCCCGTATCCGCCCCCGTGGCTAGGCGGCGAGCGCGAGGCGCAGCCGGACGTCGGTGGCGGCCACGCCATCCCACGCAGAGCCAGCGGCACGAGGAGCAACACGCACAGCAGCCCCGATGGGGGCACCCTCACCGGCCGCCCGGGCGGCCGCAGCGGCAGCGGCAACCGAGCGGCGGACGGACGGGGTCCCGCCGTGCGCTTCGGCGCGGATCCGCTGCTTGATGGTCGGCGGCAGCACCCCGCTCCGCATCACCGCCCGCCGGCTCCGCGGTGCGGCCGGCCGGCACACCTCCACGGACCTGCCCCGGGAGGGAGCGGCACCGGCGGCGACGGCCGGCTCGGCGGCGGCCTTGCCGCGAAGCCCGAGGGCGGAGAGCAGTGCCGCGAGCACGGCGACGACAACGGTCCAGACCGAGCTTGGGGTGATGCGCTGAGCCATGACGAGGTGCCTCGCTTCGCACTGTTCCGACGGGCGGATCTGCATACATTCGTCATGATGTGCCCGCAACCGCAGGGCCCTCGCCACCCGCGCCGATCGTCCGACAAACACCACCCGAAGGGCCCAACGGAGAAGGGGTGCCCCGGATCCGGGACACCCCTTCTGATCAGCACGTCGTCTGACCTGGTGCGGTGGGTGTGGGATTTGAACCCACGGTGACTTGCGCCACGACGGTTTTCAAGACCGTTCCCTTAGGCCGCTCGGGCAACCCACCTGGCCGGTACAGAGTACCGGGAGGCGGGAGGCGGTGGCGTCAGGAATTCTGGGCCTTGTCGTAAGCGGCCTTCGCCTCGTTGCCGAAGTACGGGCCGTACATCCGGTTCGGCAGGAAGGTGTAGCCGAAGCTGTTCACCGAGACCTGGGTACCCAGGCCCGTCGTCTCGTTGAAGTCCTGGAACCAGGGGCCGCCGCTGGAGCCGCCGGTCATGTTGCAGGCCAGGCTGTGGTCCTTGGTCAGCAAGAAGTCCTTGCCGCTGTTGCCGCTGCAGTAGACCAGCTTGCTGCCGTCGTACGGCGATGCGGCCGGGAAGCCGAAAGAGTACATCCGCTTGTTGTAGCCGCCGTTGAACAGGATGCCCTGGGCACCGACGACCTGGCTCAGCTTCTGGCCGTTCTGCGGGGCGACGACCGCGAGGCCGACATCCATGTTCATGTCCTCGCTGGCGGCCCACTGGTCCGTGGCGAAGGTCTTCGTGGCCGGCCACTGGCCGTAGGGCGCGTTGCCGTTGTCGTACGCCGGGACGAAGACCCAGTTGGTGTGCCAGGCGCCCTGGTACTTCACGCAGTGGCCGGCGGTGATCACCGTGCTGCCGTTCGCGCTGGTGACGGAGTCACCGGAGCAGGACGCGGTCCGGTTGCCGAGGGTGAAGAAGACGCGGCCGGAGGTCTTCACCACCGCCCCGCCGCCCGTCCAAGCGCCGCCCGCCTGCGGGAAGGCCATCGGGGACACCGCGGCGGAGGCGGATTCGGATGCGGGCGCGGAGGCGGGGGTCGGGGCGATCAGCGTGGGCCGGTCCGCGGTCGTGGCCGGCGCCCGACCGGTCCCCGGTGCCGCCACCACGTCCAGCGGGACGGCGCTGCGCATCCGCTCGGCGGTCCAGAAGCCCGGGGTGTGCTGCTGCCGGAACGAGGCCGGGGATTCCGCGGCGGCCGACGGGGCGGCCGCCGTCAGTGCGCCCCCGATCAGGGCGCCCGCCGCCAGGAGGACCGATGCAGCCGTGCGATGACGATTCACGCATGACTCCTTCTGCCGTGCCCGGTCCCGTCGAACCGGACAGGGTGGGGGTGAAGAGCTGTCGGTGCGGATCGGCCGCAGGGTCGCACGCGCGGCACGAGATGTCAGGAGACGGCCGGAACGTTCGGTCGGTTCAGGCCAGGAATTGGCCAACTTCCGCTCGTGGAGCCGGCCGTACGCCCCTCCCGCCCCTCACCATCTCTTCCCTCATACGGTCACCAGCACGCCCGCGTACGAGACGCCGGCCACCACCACCCACGCCCCGAGTCCCAGCAGGGCCGCCCGACCGCCGGTCCGGGCCATGGAGCGGAGGTCCACCGCGCTGCCGAGCCCGAACAGCGCGGCAGCCAGCAGGAGTTCCTGCACCGTGTGCGCCCATTCCAGAGCCGCCTCGGGCAGCACGCCGGTGGCACGCAGGGCGGCCGCGGCCAGGAAGCCGCCGACGAACAGGGGCACAGGAGCCGGGCGGCGCCCGGACGGCGTGCGCTCGCCCCGGTGCCGGGCCCGCAGCGCGAAGGCCACGGCCGCCACGAGCGGAGCCAGCAGCGCCACCCGCATCAGCTTGACCACGACCGCTTCCCCGAGTGAGCCGGGGCCGGCGGTCTGCGCGGTCGCGACCACCTGGCCGACGTCATGGACGCTCGCACCGACCCAGCGCCCGAACGCCACGTCGGAGAGCCCGAGCGGATCCTGCAGCAGCGGAAGCACGGCAATGGCCAGCGTGCCGCACAGGGTGACCAGCGCGGCGGAGGCGGCCACGTCCTCCTCGTCGCTGCCGGCCACCTGGCTCACGGCCCCGATCGCCGAGGCCCCGCAGATCGAATAGCCGGTGGCGATCAGCAGCGGCTGGTCGCCCGGCAGGCCGAGTCGCCGGCCCAGCCAGAGCGTCCCGAGGAAGGTGGCCGCGACCACGCCCGCCACCATGACCACGGTGGCCCAACCCAGACCGAGCACCTGGTCCAGGCCCAGCCCGAGGCCGAGCAGCACGATGCCGATCCGCATCAGCCGCCGGCCGGCCAGCGAGAGGCCTGGACGCGCGGTCCCGCGTACCGTCGCCCGCAGGCCGGGAAGGTGGGCCGCGGCGATGCCCAACACCACTGACGCGGTCAGCATCGGAATCGAGGGCACCAAGCGGTGCACGCACCACGCCACGGCGACCCCGGCGGCCGCCAGGCACAAACCCGGCCAGGACGAGGATGTTTCACGTGAAACCCGGCCCGCCGGCGCGTTTCCTGCCGCCCGCACCGGGCGGTTGAGCAGCGCCATCAGTCGGCGGGAAGCGTGTAGACGCGGCGCACACTGCTGCCCAGGCGGACGACGTCGGCTCCGTAGATGTGGATCGATATTGCCCTGGTGGTACAGGAGTTGCGCACCTTGTGGATGTCGCCGGGCGGGGCGAATCCGCAGACGTCGCCCACGCCGTTGACCACGGCCTCGGTGGCCACCAGCCGTGCGCCGGAGGTCGCGGTGGCGGGCGCGAGCCGGTAACGCAGCTCGCTCTCCTCACCCTCGTGCACACCCGCCACGCACCAGGAGACGTGATCGTGGATGGCGGTCTCCTGCCCGGGCAGCCACACCAGCGCCACCACGGAGAAGCTGCCGTCCGGCTCGGCGTGCAGGACGTGCTGCCGGTACCGGTCGGGGCTGCCCTCGCACTGCTCGGGCATGAGCAGGTCAGGCATGCCCAGGTGCGGGGCGAGTCGTTCGCCGACGAGGTAGGCGGTCAGGTCCGGGGCCAGCCCCCGGTCCACGACCGTGCGGATCTCCTGGACGAGGGCGGCCATCCTCGCAGTGGTACGGGCCGGTGTCGTGGTGGTCATATGGGCAGCGTCGAACAGCTCACCCATCACGTCCAACGACAGTTTTCACCTGAAATCCCAAGTACCGCTTATGGGTTGCCGTGCGGGAGATCAGCAGGGTCAGCAGCCGACACGGTTCGAGGCCGCCGACGTGAGCGCGTCCAGAACCACGGCCGTCGCCGGTATCCGCAGGTGGTCGCGGTACACATAAGCCGAGATGTGCCGGCGTGCGTCCGGCTGGATCGGCCGCCCGCAGACCCGGGCCAGGGAGAGGGAGGGCAGGACCAGGGCGGGCATCATCGCCACACCGAGCCCCTGCCCCACCATGCTCTGCACCACCAGGTTGTCGTCCGAGGCGAACCGGATGTCGGGGACGAAGCCCAGCTCGGCGCACTCGTGCAGCAGGTTGGCCCGGCAGCGCGGGCAGCCCGCGATCCACCGCTCCTCCGCGAGGTCGGCCAAGTGCACGGCCCGCCGCCGGGCCAGCCGGTGCCCGGTCGGGAGCAGGACGGTGAGCTGGTCCTCCAGCAGTCTGACCTCGACGACCTCCTCGGGAACCTCCTCGTGCAGCCCGGGGTAGGTGAAGGCCAGGGTGACGTCGCACTCCCCGCGTTCCAGCCGCCTCAGCGAGTCCGGCGGCTCCCCGTCCAGCAGCTCGACCTGGATGCCGGGATGGTCCTTGGCCAGGCAGCTCAGGGCCTCGGGAACGAGGGTGGCGTTGGCGCTGGGGAAGCCGCACAGGCGCACCCGCCCGGTGCGCAGGCGTGCGTGCGCCTTCATCTGGGCCTCGGCGGCGGAGAGGCTGCCGAGGATGGACTCGGCGTGCCGGGCCAGGGACTTTCCGGCCTCCGTGAGCTGCATCCTGCGGCCGACGCGGGTGAACAGCGGGGTGCCGACGGCGCGTTCCAGCGCCTTCATCTGCTGGGTGATCGCGGGCTGTGTGTACCCGAGGGCGCGCGCGGCCGCCGAGTAGGAACCGGAGGCCACGACTTCGTGGAAAGTACGTATGTGCCGCGAATCGAACACATGGGAAGCATAAGCGGACGTTGGGAGGGGCCGTAGGCGGTATCCCGCCCACGGCCCCTCATCATCCGGCCAGTGTCCCGGCGTGTTCCGGCCGGTGGTGCCCAGGCTGCCGGCCGGCCGGGCCGGCAGCCTGCCCGCTACTTGTCGCCGACGCGGGAGCCGAGCGTGATGTCCACGGTGGTCGGCTTGCCGTCGCGCAGGTAGGTCAGCTTCACGACGTCGCCCGGCTTGTGCGTCCAGATTTCGCTGATGAGCGTCGGGCCGCTGTCGATCGGCCGGTCGCCGAAGCGGGTGATGATGTCGCCCGGCTTGAGGCCGGCCTTACCGGCCGGGCCGTTGGGATCGACCAGCTCGTTGGCCGGCGCGCCCTGCTCGGAAATCTTGGCTCCGTCGACCTTGGACTGGAGGTCCACGGAGACGGAGATGACCGGGTAGACCGGCTTGCCCGTCTTGATCAGCGACTCGGCGACCGTCTTCGCCTGGTTGATCGGAATGGCGAAGCCGAGGCCGATCGAACCGGCCTGGCCGCTGCCGAACCCGCCGCCACCGCCGCCGGCGGACTGGATGGCGGAGTTGATGCCGATGACCGCGCCGCGTCCGTCGAGCAGCGGACCGCCGGAGTTCCCGGGGTTGATCGAGGCGTCCGTCTGCAGGGCGCTCATGTACGAGTTCTTGCTGCCGGAGCCGTCGCCGGAAGCCACCGGGCGGTCCTTGGCACTGACGATGCCGGTGGTGACCGTGTTGGACAGGCCGAAGGGGGCACCGATCGCAATGGTCGCGTCGCCGACCGCGACCTTGTCGGAGTCGCCGAGGGGAAGCGGCTTGAGGCCGGCCGGCGGGTTCTTCAGCTTGAGCACGGCCACGTCGTAGCCCTGGGCCCGGCCCACGACCTCGGCCTCGTACTTCTTGCCGTCGGAGAACGTCGCGGAGAGCTTGCCGCCGTTCGCGGCGGAGGCCACCACGTGGTTGTTGGTGAGGATGTGGCCCTGCTGGTCGTAGACGAACCCGGTGCCGGTACCGCCCTCGCCGTCGCCGGCGGAGGCCTGGATGGTGACGACGCTGGGCAGCGCGGTGGCAGCCAGGCCCGCGATGGATCCGGGCTCGCGCTTGAGGTCCTTCGGGGTGTTGCCGGCGGCGATCGTCGTCGAGCCGAAGCCGTCGCTCTTGCGCTCCGCCGCCCAGTAGCCGAGGCCACCGCCGACGCCGCCCGCGAGCAGGGCCGCCACGAGCACGGCGGCGATCAGGCCGCCCCGCCCCTTCGGCTTGGCCGGGGGCACGCCGTCGGCCAGGGGGGTGCCCCAACCGGTGCCGTGGCCGCCGCCCCCGCCGTACGCCGGGACCGCCGGCGGTGCGGGGGGCCAGCCCTCGGCGCCGTACGCAGCCGTGACCGGAGCCGGCGCGGCGGGCTGCGCGTACGCCGGGGCCGGAGCCTGGTGCGGGGCGGGCGGGATCTGCTGGGTGGGCTCCGTGCCGGGCGCGGGCATCGGCGGGAGCTGCTGGGTCACGGGCTCGGCGGGGGTACCGGCGGGGAAGGCGGCAGGCGCCGCGGCCGGGGCGGCTGCGGGAGCCGCGGCCGGGGCGGCTGCGGGAGCCGCGGCCGGGACCGGCGGGACGGCGGCCGTCGGTGCCTCTCCGGCGGAGACCGGGGCCGGAGCGGGCGCAGCGGCCGGCGGCTCCGGAACGGAGGCGGGAGCGGCCGGCGGGCGTGCCGAAGGGGCCGCGGGGGGCGTCGGGGCCGCGGTTCCCTCGTTATCGGTGCTCACAGCGCTCTCTCCTCGTCACACACGGCTTCACAAACTGGCGTTTCGGCCCGACTGAACGTTCGACGTGCCGCACAAGTTCCTGGGAAAAGCGTTCCCCATCACCCGTCAGAGCACTGTAAGCCGGACCTGTGCGTCTCCCCCATCCTTTATATCTGGCATTTCGGTCACACTTCGCGCGACCGAAGGCCTCCGTCCGGAGCCTCCTCGGTGGCACCATGACCCGGTGACCCACGCAACGCCGCCCCCCATCCAGGTCGTCGCCCACCGCGGCGCCTCGGAGGATGCCCCCGAGCACACGCTGGCCGCCTACCGCAGGGCCATCGAGGACGGGGCGGACGCCCTCGAATGTGACGTCCGGCTCACCGCCGACGGCCATCTGGTCCTGGTCCACGACCGCCGGGTCAACCGCACCTCCAACGGCCGCGGCGCCGTCTCGGCCCTGGAGCTGGCCGATCTCGCCGCCCTCGACTTCGGCTCGTGGAAGGACCGCGAGGAGTCCCCCGACTGGGACGCCGACCCCGAGCGGACCTCGGTCCTCACCCTGGAACGACTGCTGGAGCTGGTTTCCGACGCCGGCCGACCCATACCGCTCGCGATCGAGACGAAGCACCCGACCCGCTGGGCCGGGCAAGTGGAGGAGCGCCTCCTCTTCCTCCTCAAACGGTTCGGCCTGGACGCTCCGCCCGCCGAGGGCCCGCACCCGGTCCGCGTCATGAGCTTCTCCGCCCGCTCCCTGTACCGGGTGCATGCCGCGGCGGCGACGATCCCGACGGTCTACCTGATGCAGTTCGTCTCCCCGCGGATGCGGGACGGGCGGCTTCCGGCCGGCGTGCGGATCGCCGGCCCGGGCATGCGGATCGTGCGCAACAACCCCGCCTACATCCGAAGACTGCAGGACGCGGGCCACTCCGTACACGTGTGGACCGTCAACGAGCCCGAGGACGTTCAGCTCTGCGCTGATCTGGGCGTGGAAGCAATCATCACGAACAGACCGCGACAGGTTCTGTCACAGCTCGGGCGCTGACGTCCCCATTTACCCACCCGTCTCGCAAGACTCGCCCGTGACAGGGTGTGCCCCGGCGCATCCGCTCCGCAACGGTGGTCATGAATGCGTCAGAGGGCTCCGGTTCGTCGGTTTCCGGTCCGGGCCATTGGGGCATTCAGACCATGGCGTGGGACTAAGGAGGTTCCGGGGGGTGGCGTTGGTGGTGGCACAGGAAGTGCCCACGTCGTCGTGCATGGACGTACGCCATGGTCCTGCGGGCGTAGGCGAGGCGAGACACCGGATGCGCGAGCAACTGCGCATGAGCGGGGTGTCCGAATCGGTCGTGGACGACGCCGTACTGATCCTTTCCGAACTACTCAGCAATGCCTGCCGGCACGGCAGACCGCTGGGCGCCGGGGAGATCGGCGACGGGGAGATACGCGCCGCATGGCGCATCGACACGGCGGGGCAGCTGACGGTGGAGGTCACGGACGGGGGCGGTCCCACCCGCCCGCTTCCGGCCACGCCCTCGGTCACCGCGCACGGCGGCCGGGGGCTGAACATCATCAGCGCCCTCGCACAGGACTGGGGGGTCCGGGACGGAGCCGCAGGCGAGGTCACCGTCTGGGTGATCGTTGCATGCGGGCCCCGTCACCTGGATTTTGCTACGCGCGTTGCACCCCCGGTCCTCGACTTCAGCACCGCCTTGGACGATCTGGCTCCCTGACCGGAGACCCGACCGACCCGACGACCGACCCGACGACCAACCCAGGTGCAGCACCCGCACTGGCGGTCATCGGTACGACCATCACCACAGTGTCCCGACGAGCGGCCGACCGGGAGCGCACGCCGACCGTGCTCCCGGCCGCACCCCACCGGTTGCGGCGGTCGGAACGGCTAGGCTCACGCCCAGACGCAACAGCCGTACCGCCGCAACCGGGAGACACCCACGATGGCCAAGAAGCGCCCCGCAGCCAAGACTGCAAAGCCGCAGCTCCAGAACGGGGAGATCCCGGTGGTGGGCGCGCGCGAGCCCTGCCCCTGCGGATCCGGGCGCCGCTACAAGGCCTGCCACGGCGCGGCCGCCGCGCACGCCGCCACCGCGCACGTGCAGCGCCCCTTCGAGGGCCTGCCCGGCGAGTGCGACTGGGTGGCGCTGCGCGAGCTCGTGCCGGCGGCCACCATCCCGCTGACGCTCAAGGGCGGCCTGCCCGAGGGCGTCCCCTCCGTCACCCTGGTGACCGTGCTGCCCATGGCCTGGCCGGCGCTGCGCCGCGAGGACGGCTCCGTCCTGCTCGCCCTCCAGAACGACTCGACCACCGGCGACCTCGCCCGGGACATGGCCGACACCCTGGAGCGCGCCCTCGCCACGGAACCGGGCAATCCGGTCCCGGGCCGCCGGGTCCCCTCCGAGGGCCCCCGACTTCAGGATCTCCTGGACACCGACGGCGTTTTCGAGCCGGTTGTGCACAGCGGCTTCGAATTCTGGATTCCGGATGCGGAGACCGCCCAGAACGCCTCCCCGGAGATCGCCGCCTCCCTGGAGCGCGCCAACGCCGCAGCCATCCCGACGGTCAAGCTGGCGAGCGTGGAAGCCGCCTACTGGTGCGAAACCCCGGACAAGAACCACCTGCGCTGGGTCATGCCGCACCCCGAGGAGAAGCTGCTCGACGCCCTGGCCCGGCTGCACGCGGCCGGCACCTCCTCGCTCGGTGAGGGCACCAGGTTGGTCGGCTCCTTCCGGGCGCACGGCCTGGTGGTCCCGGTCTGGGACCTGCCCACCGGCATGACCGCTGACGACGTGGAGAAGCCGGCCGCCGAGTTCGCGGAGCGGCTGGCCACGGCGCTGGCCTCGGACGCGCCGCTGACCGCGGAGGAGCGCCGGGCGCGCGGCGGGCTCACCAACCGCCAGATCACGCTCAGCTGATCGCCCCGGCGCCCGCAGGAGCGGTGACCGCGGTCACAACTCCCGCTAATGGTCTGCAAATCGGTGTCTGAATATCAGAGATCGAATTTGCGAACAGGCGATCTCTTGTTACCGTTCTTGTAGCCCGGTCGCTGGTGCATCCCCCGTCGCCAGCGACCGGGCCCTTCCATTTCCGGGGCGGCTCAACCCTCGCCCGGCGCCGGCGAGTTGCTCCCGGACCGCAGGAGCAGCCGCCCTTCGTCGCCCGGAACTGCAAACTCCGCAACGGCGGAGTAGGCGTCCTGCGGCCCGGCCGAGGGCTCCCGCGGCGTCTCGCACAGCCCGGGCTCGACCCCCGCCCCGACCGCGCACCGGATCTGCACGGTCCTCCCGGCGGGCCCCATCACCGTCAGTACGGCGTCCAGCGCACGGCCGCCGGTGTTGCGGAAGTAGCTCCGGCCCCAGGTCTCCCCCGCGACGGTCAGGACGCAGGTCTGCGCCTCCAGCCCCTGGGGCGAGGAGAGTTCGGGTCCGCACCGGGAGTCCGTGCGGGGCTGCTCGGACGGGCCCGGCCGGTCCGACCCGCCCTTGCCCGCCGCCTGGCCCGCTGCGCCCTGACCCGACCCGCTCCCGGCCGTCGTTCCCGACTGCGCCGCGCCCTTCTGGCGCTCCGGGGCGGAGGGGGGTGCCGGCGTACGGGACGGGCCCGACGCATCGCCGAAGCCGAGGGCGGAGAGCAACCCGTCGCCTTTTCCGTCGCCCTGACCGGCGAAATCGGGTCCGGCGATCGCGCCGGCCAGCGGGAGCGACAAGATGATCAGCACACCGGCGCCGATACCGATCAAGCGGAGATTCATTCGGCGAAGATAGCGACGCGGGAATGGGGCGCGGAGATCCCCGCGCCCAATTCCCTTGGAAACACGTCGCACCGACACCCGTACGAGTGAAGGGCCGGTGGTGGGGTAGCGACGCCTTCCGCGCCCTCTCAACCTCGCAGGCCCCTCGATCTCCCGGGCCCGTGAACCACCCCAGCCCGTCAACCTCCCGGGCCCGTCAGTACGCGAGTCGGCTGCCGCCGCCGGAGGCCCCGCTGCTCGCCTCGACCAGCGCGTCCACCACGGTCTCGACCTCAGGCAGCCACGGGCTCCCGGCGCCCGCGGGCTCCCGCTCCCACCACACCTGCCCGCCGCCGCAGGCGGGTGAGGGCGGGAGCAGCAGGTAGCCGCCCTCACCGTGGAAACGCAGCGCGGACGGGACGTGGTCCTTCGCGTAGAGGAGTTCGCCGAGCCGTTCCAACGAGTACGGCGCCACCAGCAGCGACCAGCGCGTGGGCGTGGCCACGATCGGGCCGAGCAGCATGCCCTGCGCCTCCAGCCTTGCGACGGCACGCGCGGCCGCAGCGGCGGGCAGGCTCACCGCGCACGGCGCGGAGCCGCCGGTGGCGAGGAGGACGGGGGCGGCGGGCCGCCGGGTCCACCACCACGCCACCATCCGGGGGTCGGTCGTGGCCGCGAGCAGCCCCGGGGCAAAGGGGTGCGCTCCGGGGACGGGGCAGTCGGGGTCGGGGCAGGCGCAGCGGTCGGCGGTGCCGGATGCGCACCGGCCGACGCCCGGCAGGACGGGCCACCGTCGCCCCACGGCGCAGGCCACCGCCGCGTCGCGGAGTCCTGTGCCGTGGGACGCCGGGCCGGGGAGCTCGGTGCTGGGGAGCCCGGTGCCAGGGAGCCCGGTGCCGGGGAGCGCCGTGTCGGGAAATGCCTGGTCGCCGCTCCGGGCCGGGGCGGGCCGGAGGGTTTTCAGTCGGTTGCGGAGCCACTGGAGACGCCTTCCGAGGATCTCGCGCATGAGCGCTCGTTCCTTTCCTTGAACGTCGAGGGCCACATCACACCATGTAAGCGGTGCATCACCACACGTACACGTTTCGCGTCACTGTCCGCCAGAAGCAGGTTCACACGGTTCGTGCAGTTTCTTACGGGTCCATGAAACGTCCGGCGGGGCGGAACGCAACCCGAACCGGCGCCGAGACCGGCTGCCGCCGCTAAGGACGACGACCCCCGCCGGGGCGGTTCCCGACAGATGCCGGGCTGCGCCAACTACCCCCGGGCATCACTGACTACGTACCCGAGGCCACTTCGACGCCCGCTCAGTCGATCGCAAAAACCGTCCGCTTCCGGCTTTTTCCAGCCAAGTTCTAGCCTTGACCGGACAGTGAGTTGCCGCCTCACGGACACCAGGATTCCCAGCCTGACAATGCTGGACATCGATCCTCGTGTGCGTGTAGATGTGGATTCATTGATGGCGGCGCAGCACGATCTGGGGGTTTGCGATGCTATATGGCGAATCGCACCAGGTGGAAAGGCGGACGCCATGAGCGCCCCGCATCTGCCGAAAGTGGCTGGAATCGATCCCGCAGTAGCAGCAGTCCCGCACACTTCGGCGCCCGCACCCGCACCCGCACCCGTCCTGGCCGCCCCCGTACCCGCCGCGGCTCCCGCCCCGAACACCCTCGTCCAGGACCGCCTCGCGGGCATGGTCTCCGACCTGACCACCCTCCACGAACTCACCGAACGCCTCGCCCGCGCCAGCGATCTGGAGTCCTCCCTCCAGGAGTTCCTGCGCGCCGGAGCCGCCCTCGTCGGCGCCCGCCGCGGCCTGATCGTCCTGGAACCCTCCGACGGACTCGGCCCCACGGCCACGATCGGCCTCGGCCTCGGCCGCGCCGACCTCGGGCACATCGAGACCGTCCCGCGCGCCGCGACCTCGTACGGCCGCATCCTCGACGGACTGCCCGACGCACACGGCGGCTCCGAGCTGCTCCCCGAGCCCGACGCCGCCCCCGGCACCGACGGGTACGGGACCCCGGTCGACCCCCGTCACCGCGAGGTCGCCGCGCGGCTCGGCTACGCCGCCAGCTACGCCCTGCCGCTGACCGCCGAGGCCACCGGCAGGCTCGGCGCCGCCGTCTGGCTGTACGACGAACAGGCCGAGCCGAACGACCGCCAGCGCGACGTCGTCGGCCTCTACGTCCGCCACGCCGCCGAGCACCTCGCCCGGATGCTGGAGGTGGAACGGTCCCGCAGCCGCCTCGCCACGATCGCCGAGGAGCTGCTGCCCAGCCGGCTCCCCCGGATCCCCGGCGTCCAGCTCGCCGCCCGCCACCACACGGGACCGCACGGCGGCGGCGACTGGTACGACGCGCTCCCGCTCCCGGAGGGCGCCCTGGGCCTGGCCGTCGGCTCCGTCACCGGCGGCGGCCCCAGCGCCGTCGCCGCCACGGGCCGGCTGCGGGCCTCGCTGCGGGCGTACGCCGTGATGGAGGGCGAGGACCCGGTCGCGGTGCTGTCCGACCTCGAACTGCTGCTGCGCCTGACCGAGCCGGCGCGCTGCGCCACGGCCCTCTTCGCCTACTGCGAGCCCGCCCGGCGCAAGATCGTCCTGGCGGGGGCGGGGCACACCCCGCCGCTGGTGGTCGGGGAGCGGCGCACGGAGTACGTGGAGACCTCGCTCTCCGCGCCGCTCGGAATGCTGACCTGCTGGGAGGCACCGAGCGTGGAGATCGAACCCGCGCTTGGAGAAACGGTGCTGCTGTACACGGACGGGCTGCTCCGGCGCATCGGCGACCCGATGGACCGGGCTTACGCCCGGCTGCACGCCGCGGCGGCGGGAGCCCCGCGCGGCGTCCGCGACGACCCGGCGGCATTGTGCGACCACGTCCTGCGCACGGTGCTGCCCGAGGGGGACCCGGCGCTGGGCGAAGCGGTCCCCGGCGCGCCCGGCGTCTCCGTCTCCTCCGCTGCCTCCGCGACCCTCCGGAAGGAGGAGAGGGAGGACCTGGTCCTGCTCGCTGCCCGTTTTGACTGATTTATCACAGCCGCCCCCGGGCGTCTTCCCCTCGCACATACGATGGACGAGGTCCCTACCCGGTCCTGTCGTAGCTGTCGTAGCTGAGGAGAAGACGTGGCTGACGAGCTCACCCCGGAGACCCCGGAAGAAGAGCAGCCCAAGAAGACGCACAAGCAGCGGAAGAACGGGCTGTACCCGGGCGTCAGCGACGAACTCGCCGAGAACATGCGCACGGGCTGGGCCGACACCGAGCTCCACGGACTGGAGCCCATCGCCCAGGCCCCGCACACCGCAGCCCGCCGCGAAGCCCTGTCCGCACGCTTCCCGGGCGACCGCCTCGTCGTGCCCGCCGGCCGGCTGAAGACCCGCTCGAACGACACCGAGTACCCCTTCCGCGCCGCGACCGAGTACGCCTACCTCACCGGCGACCAGACCGAGAACGGCGTCCTCGTCCTGGAACCGGCCGGGGAGAACGGCCACACGGCCACCATCTACCTGCTGCCCCGCTCCAACCGCGAGAACGGCGAGTTCTGGCTCTCCGGCCAGGGCGAGCTGTGGGTCGGCCGCCGCCACTCCCTCGCCGAGGCCGAGCAGCTCCTGGGCATCCCGGTGAAGGACGTGCGCCAGCTCCCCGACGCCCTCGCCGAGGCCACCGGCCCCGTGCGCGTCGTGCGCGGCCACGACTCCGTCGTCGACAAGGCCCTGACCGACAAGGTCACCGCCGAGCGCGACGAGGAGCTGCGCGTCTACCTGTCCGAGGCCCGCGCGGTGAAGGACGAGTTCGAGATCGGCGAACTGCAGAAGGCCGTCGACTCCACCGTCCGCGGCTTCGAGGACGTCGTGAAGGTCCTCGACAAGGCGGAGGCCACCTCCGAGCGCTACATCGAAGGCACCTTCTTCCTGCGCGCCCGGGTCGAGGGCAACGACGTCGGCTACGGCTCCATCTGCGCCGCCGGCCCGCACGCCTGCACCCTCCACTGGGTCCGCAACGACGGCCCCGTCCGCTCCGGCGACCTGCTCCTGCTCGACGCCGGTGTGGAGACCCACTCCCTCTACACCGCCGACGTCACCCGCACGCTGCCGATCAGCGGCACGTACACCGACATCCAGCGCAAGGTCTACGACGCGGTGTACGAGGCCCAGGAGGCCGGCATCGCCGCCGTCAAGCCGGGCGCGAAGTTCCGCGACTTCCACGACGCCGCCCAGCACGTGCTGGCCGAGAAGCTCGTCGAGTGGGGCCTGCTGGAGGGCCCGGTCGAGCGCGTCCTGGAGCTGGGCCTGCAGCGCCGCTGGACGCTGCACGGCACCGGCCACATGCTCGGCATGGACGTCCACGACTGCGCCGCCGCGCGCACCGAGGCGTACGTCGACGGCACGCTGGAGCCGGGCATGTGCCTGACGGTCGAGCCGGGCCTGTACTTCCAGGCCGACGACCTGACCGTGCCCGAGGAGTACCGGGGCATCGGCGTCCGCATCGAGGACGACATCCTGGTCACCGAGGACGGCAACCGGAACCTGTCGGCCGGCCTGCCGCGCGCCTCGGCCGACGTCGAGGCCTGGATGGCCCGTCTGAAGGGCTGACGGTCCGCGGTCCTGCTGATGCGGTCCTGCTGACGGTCCGCCGTCCTGCTGACGACCCGCGCCGCACGCGCCCTGGACGGGCGGGATCCCGTACGCACACGCACGGGGTCCCGCCCGTCGGCGCATCACGACGCCTGGAGCAGGGCCGCCCCCTCGCGCCACTTCAGGATCTTGTCGAAGCTGACCACTGCGCCGCTGCCCGGCCGGTTGCGGAACCGGACGTGGTCGGCGAGCTCCTCGATCAGCCACAGGCCGCGGCCGCTCTCGCGCTCCGAGGGCGCCGGGTCCGGATCCTCCGGGAACGCCGCGGGCCCCACGGTCTCCGGAAATCCCGGCCCCGAGTCGGTCACCTCGATGCGGCAGCAGTCCCCGTCCAGGTACGCCGTGACGCGGTAGGCCCCGCACGCCTCCGCCGCCGGTTCCCCGTCCGGGCCGGCGGCCGGCGCGGGACCGCCGTGCTCCACCGCGTTCGCACAGGCCTCGCTCAGGGCCACCGACAGGTCGAAGGAGATGTCCGGATCCACCCCCGCGGTCTCCATCGTCCTCAGCAGCAGTCGCCTGGCGAGCGGCACGCTCGCGGCTTCGCGCCTCAACTGGAGAGACCACCAGATGCTCATACGGTTACCTATTGCCGCCCCCGGCGCACCGTAAGCACACGGCGGCCCGCACAGCCCTCATTCGGCCGATGCGGCACGCCGGGGCCGCCGTGTATGGCAGTGCGATGGACGCATGAGATGAGCGGTTCGCAGAGCGGGCACTCGCGACCTTCCGGACCTGGCGTATGCGCGGCAGGGGCACAGTGCGATGATGACCCGGCCATGACTGTCCCCCATGCGACGCCCGCCGGAGTCGGCCTCCGGCTGATCCGGGCCGCGGTGTTCACCGCGGTCTGCGTCGTGCTGTCCGCGGCCGGGCACGCGCTGGCGTCCTGCGCCACCGTGCCCTGGTGGGCTCTGGTCATGGCCTTCCTGGTTGTGTTCGCCGTTGCCGCCCCGCTCGCGGGACGGCGGCGCTCGCTGCCCGGCCTCGCCGCCGGGCTCGCCGCAGGCCAACTGGGACTGCACATGGTGTTCGGCCTCGCCCAACACCGCGCGGCGGCCGCCGAGGCGCGTAGCGCCTCGGACACCTCGCTCGCGGAACTCGCCGCGCAGCTGGTGTGCGGCGGCAACTCCGTCCCGCCCGGACCGGCCGACGCCCGGCGCATCCTGGAAGCCGCCGGACTGGACCCGGCCGCCCTCGCCGCCCAGGCCGAGGCACAGGCCCACGCCCACGTGGCCCGGGCCGCCGCCGAACCGGCCGCCGGCCTGCTCGGCCCCGGCATGTTCGCCGGCCACCTGCTGGCCGCGTTCGCCGCGGCCTGGCTGCTCGGGCGCGGCGACGCCGCCCTGTTCCGGCTCGTCGAGCTGTCCCGCAGCTCCGCCGAAGCCGGACCGGTACGCCCGCTGCGCGCCGCGCTGGCCCTCGTACGGGCACTCGGCGCCGGGCTCGCACCGGCCACCGCGGGCGGGCCGCAGCTCCCGCCCACCGCCACCGAGCCCGCGGCTCCCACGGGCCGGGAAGCGCTCCAGCACACGGTGATCAGGCGCGGGCCGCCCACGGCCTTCGACCTCGCAGCCTGACGCGGCACCCTTCACCCCGGAACACCTCGCACCGAGCACCGGGCGGTAGTGCCGCGGAACCCGCGCGCGCCCGCGCACGGATCCACCGTCACCACTGCCCCCTGTGGAGTGTTTCCGCCATGAAGACCTCGCGCGTCTCCCTCGCCGCCGCCCTCGCCGCCGGCGCCGTCCTCGTCCTGTCCGGCCCGGCCTTCGCCCACGTCAGCGTGCAGCCCGGCGAAGCGGAGAAGGGCGGCTACGCCACCCTCAACTTCAAGGTGCCGAACGAGCGCGACAACGCCTCGACCACGCAGCTGGAAGTCAACTTCCCGGCCGACCAGCCGCTGACGTCCGTGATGCCGCAGGACGTTCCGGGCTGGACCGTGACGGTCGAGAAGACCAAGCTCGACAAGCCGCTCACGGTGCACGGCAAGCAGATCAACGAGGCCGTCACCAAGGTCACGTGGAGCGGCGGCAAGATCGAGCCCGGCAAGTTCCAGCAGTTCCCGGTCTCCGTCGGCAAGCTGCCGGAGAACGCCGACCGAATGGTCTTCAAGGCGCTCCAGACGTACGACAACAACGAGGTCGTCCGCTGGATCGAGGAGCCCAAGGCGGGCGCTGCCGAGCCGCAGACCCCGGCTCCCGTTCTGAAGCTGACCGCGGCCAAGGCCGCCGACGCCCACCACGACGACGCCAAGAAGCCCGCCGTTGCCGGTCACCCGGCCCAGGACGGCCACACCGAGGCCGCTGCCGGAAGCGGCTCGGACACGACCGCGCGCGCCCTCGGCGTCGCCGGCATCGTCATCGGCCTCGCCGGTGTCGCGTTCGGCGTCTCCTCGCGCCGCCGCGCCTCCTGACCCGTCGCCCGCCAAGGGCGTTTCCACACACATCACGGCCTCCGCGCGGCCGGGCCCTCGTCCGGCGGCGCGTCAGCAATCCACCCGATTCCAGGGACAACACGCCATGCACACCACACGTGTGACGGTCGCCGCCCTCGTGGCGGCGGCTGCGCTCACCCTCACCGCCTGCGGCGGTGGGGCCCCCGCCAAGACCGACGGGGTCACGCAGATCACCGGCCAGTCCAAGGCCGGGGCCGCAACGGTCCTCGACCGCCCCTTCGACAAGCCGGAGCTGGTCCTCACGGACACCGGCGGCAAGCCGTGGAACCTCCGCGAGCAGACCCAGGGGAAGCCGACCCTCATCTACTTCGGCTACACCAACTGCCCCGACGTGTGCCCGCTGACGATGAGCAACATCGCCGTCGCCAGGAAGGCGCTCCCGAAGGCCGACCAGGAGAACCTCCGCGTCGTCTTCGTCACCACCGACCCCGAACGGGACACTCCCGAATCCCTCGGCGCGTGGCTCAAGGCCCAGGACCCGTCCTTCGTCGGACTGACCGGGGACTTCGCCACCATCCAGGCCGCCGCGCGCCGGCTCGGCATCGGCATCGACCCCGCCAAGAAGGAGGCCGACGGCAGCGTCGTCTCCATGCACGGCGCCCAGGTCATCGCGTTCTCGCCCAAGTCGAACGAGGGCTACCTCCTCTACGGCGAGAACACGACCGTCGACACCTACACCAAGGACCTGCCGAAGATCATCAAGGGAGAGAACCCGTGACCACCCGCACCACCCGCACCCTCGCCGCCGCCCTCTCCCTGACGGCAGCGTGGGCCATATCCGGCTGCTCCGCCGGCTCGGACGCCGCGGACGCCGCGGACGCCGCTGACAAGCCGAAGATGACCGTCAGCGGCGCGTTCATGCCCGAACCGGTCAACGACAAGATGGCCGGCGCCTTCATGGTCATCAAGAACGACTCCAAGACCGCCGACAAACTCACGGCCGTCACCAGCCAGCTCTCGGACGACATGCAGATCCACGAGACCAAGGACCAGAAGATGCAGCAGGTCCCGTCCATGGACGTGCCGGCGAACGGCGAGCTCAAGCTGGTGCGCGGCGGCAACCACATCATGTTCATGGGGCTGAAGAACAAGCCGAGCGTCGGCGACAAGGTCACCATCGAACTGCGTTTCGAGAAGGCCGACCCGGTCAAGGTCGAACTGGACGTGAAGGAACGGACGTACCAGGCCCAGCACACCGCATCCCACTGACGCACTGACGGACCGAGGGACTGACACGCCATGACGGCCACCGCCCCCGCCCCCTCCACGGCCCGCGACCGGGCCGCGGCACTCCTGCCGCGGCTCGCGCTGGTCCTCGCAACCCTGCTGGCGACCCTGTTCACCGCGGCCGCACCGGCCACGGCACACGCCGCACTCACCGCGAGCGACCCCAAGGAAGGGGCGGTGGTCGCCACGGCACCCGCCCAGGTCACCCTCTCCTTCTCGGAGCAGGTCGCCATGGGCGACGACTCGATCCGCGTCCTGGACCCCCAGGGCAAGCGCGTGGACACCGGCGAGCTGCGCGACATGTGCAGCGGATCCACCGTCCGCTACGGCACGGCCCTGCACTCCGGCCTGCCCGACGGCACGTACACCGTCGCCTGGCAGGCCGTCTCCGCCGACAGCCACCCCATCTCGGGCGCCTTCACCTTCTCCATCGGCGCCCCGTCGGCCACCAGCGTCACCCTGCCCGAACGGCAGGCGGGCGGCGGTCCCGTCGGCATCGCGTACGGCATCGCCCGCTACGCCGCCTACGCCGGCTTCACGGTGCTGGTGGGCGGCTGCGTCTTCGTCCTGGCCTGCTGGCGCCGGGGGGCCGCGCAGCGGCCGGTCCAGAAGCTCGTCCTGCGGGCCTGGGTGACCCTCACCGCGGCCACGCTGGTGATGCTGCTGCTGCGCAACCCGTACACCGGGTCCGGGGAGTTCGCCGACGCGTTCGACCTGGGCGGCCTGAAGGCCGTGCTGGAGACCAAGACGGGCGCCGCCCTCGTGTCCCGGCTGCTGCTGCTCGGGGCCGCCGCGCTCTTCATCGCCGTGCTCTTCGGCACCTACGCACGACGGCAGACCGGTGCCGGCCCGACCGGGGGCACGACCGAAAGCGCCGAAGGCGCAGAGTGGGCCGAGCCGGCCGAGGGCACTGACGCGGCCGGGAGCGCCGCCGAGAAGGACACCGCCGACCTCCTCTTCGGTCTCTGCATCGGCGGCGGTGTGGTCGCCGCCGGCATCGCCGCGACGTGGGCCCTTTCCGAGCACGCCTCCACGGGCATCCAGCCCGGTATCGCCATGCCCGCTGACATGCTGCACCTGCTGGCCGCGGCCGCCTGGCTCGGTGGGCTGGCCGCACTGCTCGTCGCGCTCCACAAGGTCCCGGGCATCGAGCGCGATGCCGTCCGGCGCTTCTCCCGGCTCGCGTTCGCCGCGGTCCTGGTGCTCGCCGCCACGGGCGTCTACCAGTCCTGGCGCCAGCTCGGCAGCTGGTCGGCCCTCACCGGGACCGCGTACGGACGTCTGCTGCTGCTGAAGGTCGGGCTCGTGGCCGTCCTCGTCGGCATCGCCTACCTCTCCCGGCGCTGGACCGCACGGCTGGCCGAGGAGCCGGCGGAGTCGGCCGAGGAGCTGACCGAAGAGCTGGCCGAGGCCGCCACGGCGAGCGGTGTTTCACGTGAAACGTCCACCCCCGCCGAGGCCCCCGAGAACCCCGGGGTCCCCGAGGATCCGCAGCGCGCAGCCCAGCTCGCCCGGCAGCGCGCGGCCATGCAGAACGCCCGCGAGCGGCAGGCTCGCGACGCCGACCCGAACCGGGCCGGCCTGCGCCGCTCCGTACTCGCCGAGGCGGGCGTGGCCGTCGCACTCCTCGCCGTGACCACCCTCTTGACCAGCACCGAACCCGGGCGCGCCGTCGCGCAGGAGACCGGTCGCGCAGCGGGCGCCGCCACGGCGGTACCCGACCGCGCCGTCAAGATCACCCTGCCGTTCGACGCCGGTGGCGCGAACGGCAAGGGCTCCGTCCGGCTCCAACTCGATCCGGGCCGGGTCGGCGCCAACACGCTCCACCTCTGGGCCGAGTCCCCCGACGGCAACCCCCTCGACATCCCCGAGATCAAGGTCGCCTTCACCCTGCCCGCCAAGGACATCGGCCCCCTCCCGCTCGTTTCCGAACGCGCGGCCCCCGGACACTGGACCGCCTCCGGTGTCCAGCTGCCGCTCGCCGGGGAGTGGCGGATCGACGTGACCGTGCGTACCTCCGAGATCGACCAGACGACCGTGCAGAAGACCGTGAAGATCGGCTGACCAGCGTGACCGAGAGCAACACCGACATCGCAATCTCCCGCCGCCGGCTGCTGGGCACCGTCGGCGCCGCGGGCGCCACCGGAATCGCCCTCGGCGGCGCCGGCGGCGCACTCGTGCACTCCGCCCTGGCCGACGGGCCGCCCGGAGCGGCCGGTGCACCCCACGGCGGGGCCCGGCTGTCCTCGGTGGGCGCCACCCGGGTCGCGTTCCATGCCGACCACCAGGCCGGCATCACGACGCCGCTCCAGGCCAAGGGTCACGTCCTCGCCTTCGACCTGGTCCCTGGCGCCGGCCGCAAGGAGGCCGCGGCCCTGATGCGCCGCTGGTCCGACACCGCCCGCCGTCTCATGGCGGGGGAGACCGCTCCGACGGCGGACACGGGCATCGCCCTCGACGCCGGGCCGTCCTCCCTGACGGTGACCTTCGGCTTCGGCCACTCCTTCTTCGAGCGCACTGGGCTCACCGACCGCCGCCCCACGGCCCTGGACCCGCTGCCGGAGTTCTCCTCCGACCGGCTCGACCCGCAGCGCAGCAATGGCGACCTGTGGGTGCAGATCGGCGCCGACGACGGCCTCGTCGCCTTCCACGCGCTGCGCTCCCTCCAGAAGGACGCCGGGGAGGCCGCCCGCGTGCGCTGGCAGATGAACGGCTTCAACCGGTCCCCCGGCGCCACTGCCGCCCCGATGACCGCCCGCAACCTGATGGGCCAGGTCGACGGCACCAACAATCCGAAGTCCTCGCAGCCCGACTTCGACAAGCGGATCTTCGTGCCCGCCGCCGGGCCGGGGCCCGCCGAGCACGCGTGGATGGGCGGGGGCTCGTACGCGGTCGTCCGGCGCATCCGGATGCTCCTGGACGAGTGGGACAAGCGGTCCCTCGCCCAGCAGGAGCAGGTCATAGGCCGGACCAAGGCCACGGGCGCGCCGCTCACGGGCGGCACGGAGAGCAGCCGGATGGAGCTCGACAAGCTCGGGCCGGACGGCAAGCCCGTCATCCCCGCCAACGCCCACGCTCGGATCTCCGCCCCCGAGCAGAACGGCGGGGCGGCGATGCTGCGACGCCCCTTCTCGTTCCACGACGGGATCTCCGCCGACGGCACTCCGGACGCCGGGCTGCTGTTCATCTGCTGGCAGGCCGATCCGCTGCGCGGCTTCGTGCCCGTGCAGCGCAAGCTGGACCGCGGGGACGCCCTGTCGGAGTTCATCCGGCACGAGTCCAGCGGCCTGTACGCGGTACCGTCCGGACCGCGTGACGGGGAGTACGTGGGGCAGCGCCTGCTCGAAGGGTGAACAGCGCCGCTCCCGGCGGGTGCCCGGCATTAGGCTGATCGCATGTCGGCCACCCGCTTCACCTATCTCGGTCCCGAGGGCACGTTCACCGAAGCCGCCCTCCGCACACTGCCGGAAGCCGCGACCAGGGAGCTCGTCCCCATGGTGTCGGTGCCGGCGGCGCTGGACGCCGTGCGCAACGGGGAGGCGGCTGCGGCGCTGGTGCCGATCGAGAACTCGGTGGAGGGCGGTGTCACGGCCACCCTGGACGAGCTGGCCTCCGGTGAGCCGCTGATGATCTACCGCGAGGTGCTGCTGCCGATCGCCTTCGCGCTGCTCGTACGGCCCGGTACCGAACTGTCGGACGTCAAGACCGTGACCGGGCACCCGGTCGCCCAGCCGCAGGTGCGCAACTGGCTGCGCGCGAACCTGCCCGACGCGGTGTGGGAGTCGGCCGCGTCGAACGCCGACGGGGCCCGACTGGTACAGGAGGGCCGTTTCGACGCGGCCTTCGCGGGCGAGTTCGCGGCCGCCACGTACGGGCTCGTCCCGCTGGTCACCGAGATCCACGACGCGCAGAACGCCGAGACGCGGTTCGTGCTGGTCGGCCGGCCGGCCCGGCCCGCCGCGCCGACCGGCGCCGACAAGACCTCGGTCGTGCTGTGGCTCGGTGACGACCACCCCGGCGCGCTGCTGGAGCTGCTCCAGGAGTTCGCCGTGCGGGGGGTAAACCTGATGCTGATCCAGTCCCGGCCGACCGGTCAGGGCATCGGCAACTACTGCTTCGCGGTCGACGCCGAGGGGCACGTCTCCGACCGGCGGGTGAGCGAAGCACTGATGGGTCTCAAGCGAACGTGTCCCCAGGTGCGGTTCCTCGGCTCCTATCCCCGTGCCGGGGTCGCTCGAGGTGACGTGCGGGCTCCGCGGCCGGGGACGTCGGACGGCGACTTCACGGCGGCTTCCGACTGGCTGACCCGCTGCCTCGACGGCCGTCCATAGGCCGGGTCCGACTTCCGCCCCCTGTCCACAGAGTTATCCACAGGGCGAGAAGAAAACCTGTGGACTAGTCGACAGTCGGGGCCCGCAAGGTCGACAAATCGGTCCGCGGTCCAGGTTTCACGCGGAAGAGCGGCGGGTGAACGGCGTCACCCGCGCATCACCGACCAACTCTTTGGAGCGAGCCATTCCCACCCGAATGAGTGTGTGAGGGTGGTTTGAACCTTGAATCGCGATGACCACCTAGTGGACGGGATTGATCTGATTCCGTGTCCACAGACACAGCGCACAGCCTGTGGACAACTCCGCGGGCCGGGCAATTCCTGTGGACAAGAGGATGCCCCGGCGGCTCCGACGGTGTCCGAATGCTGGGATTGCCCCCTCCCTGAGGAATCGGTGGCATTTGTCGACCGGAGAGCGGCCACGTCCGGCCAGCCCCGCAAAGTTTTCCATTCATGGCAATTGGGACATAGCGACACGCAGCGTGATATCGGTGTGAGCCCGGGAAGCCCAGACCGGTAGCCTGGAGGGGTGATTGACCTTCGGCTGCTCCGTGAAGACCCTGACCGTGTCCGCGCCTCGCAGCGCGCCCGTGGAGAGGACGTCGAACTCGTCGACGCAGTGCTCTCCGCCGACGAGCGCCGCAGGTCCTCCGGGATGCGCTTCGACGAACTGCGCAATGAGCAGAAGTCGCTCGGCAAGCTCATCCCCAAGGCTTCCCCGGAGGAGCGCGCGGAGCTGCTGAAGAAGGCCGAGCAGCTCAAGACCGATGTCAAGGCGGCCGAGGCCGAGCAGAACGAGGCCGACGAGGCCGCCCGGACGCTGCTCCTCAAGCTCGGCAACGTCGTCCACCCGGACGTCCCGGTCGGCGGCGAGGAGGACTTCACCGTCCTCGAGACGCACGGCACGATCCGCGACTTCGCCGCCGAGGGCTTCGAGCCCAAGGACCACCTCGAGCTCGGCGAGGCGCTGGGTGCGATTGACGTGGAGCGTGGCGCCAAGGTGTCGGGCTCGCGCTTCTACTACCTGACCGGTGTCGGCGCCCTGCTGGAGCTGGCCCTGGTCAACGCGGCGATCGCGCAGGCCACCGAGGCCGGGTTCATCCCGATGCTCACCCCGGCGCTGGTGCGCCCCCGGGCCATGGAGGGCACCGGCTTCCTCGGCCAGGCCGCCGAGAACGTCTACCACCTGGAGAAGGACGACTACTACCTGGTCGGCACCTCCGAGGTCCCGCTCGCCGCGTACCACATGGACGAGATCATCGACGCCGAGAAGCTGCCGCTGCGGTACGCCGGCTTCTCGCCGTGCTTCCGCCGTGAAGCCGGCACCTACGGCAAGGACACCCGCGGCATCTTCCGCGTCCACCAGTTCGACAAGGTCGAGATGTTCTCGTACGTCGCGCCGGAGGACGCCGAGGCCGAGCACGCCCGCCTCCTCGCCTGGGAGAAGCAGTGGCTGACCAGCCTGGAGCTGCCGTTCCAGGTGATCGACGTCGCCACCGGCGACCTCGGCTCGTCCGCCTCGCGCAAGTTCGACTGCGAGGCGTGGATCCCGACGCAGGGCAAGTACCGCGAGCTGACCTCCGCCTCGAACTGCGACGGCTTCCAGGCCCGCCGCCTCGCGATCCGCGTCCGCGACGGTAAGAAGACCCAGCCGCTGGCGACGCTGAACGGCACGCTGTGCGCCGTGCCGCGCACGATCGTCGCGATCCTGGAGAACCACCAGCAGGCCGACGGCTCGGTCCGGGTCCCCGCCGTGCTCCGCCCCTACCTGGGTGGCCGCGAGGTCCTGGAGCCGATCGCCAAGTGAGCCCGGCCCCGTTCCCGTACAAGCTCGTCGCGACCGATCTCGACGGCACGCTCCTGCGTGACGACCACACCATCTCGGAGCGCACCCGGGAAGCGCTCGTCGCAGCCACCGCGGCGGGTGCCGTCCACATCATCGTCACCGGCCGGGGCGTGCCCTGGACCCGGCGCGTGCTGGACGACCTCGGCTACCGGGGGATAGCGGTGTGCGGCCAGGGCTCGCAGGTCTACGACGCGGGAGCACACCGGCTGCTGACCTCGGTCACGCTGGACCGGCAGCTGGCCGGCCTGGCGCTGTCGAAGCTGGAGGCCGAGGTGGGTCCGCTCGCGCTGGCCGCCAGCCGTGACGGGGTGGACGGCGATGTGCTGATCGGGCCCGGCTACCGGGTGCAGGGAAGCCTGCCGGCCGTGCACCTGGACGACACCGCCACGATGTGGTCGGCTCCGCTGAACAAGCTGTACATCCAGCACCCGGAGCTCGACGACGACGCTCTCGCCGCCGCGGCGCGGCAGACGGTCGGCTCGCTGGTCGACATCGTCATGTCCGGTCCGGGGATAGTGGAGGTCCTGCCGCTCGGCCTGACCAAGGCCACCGGGCTGTCCCTGGCCGCGCGCCGACTGGGAGTGAAGGCCGCCGAGACGATCGCCTTCGGCGACATGCCCAACGACATCCCGATGTTCGGCTGGGCGGCGCACGGCGTGGCGATGGCCAACGCCCATGCGGAGCTCAAGGCGGTGGCCGACGAGATCACGACCTCCAACGAGGAGGACGGTATCGCCGTGGTTCTGGAGCGCCTGCTGGGCGCCGCGTAAGGCGCCACCGCGCGCGGACGGCGCGGACGCGCAGATGCGAGAGGGTCCGGGGCAGCCCGCGCCGAACGGCGCGCTCGAAGTGGCTGCCCCGGACCTTTTGTTCTCCCCGCACCGCCCACTCTGCCCGGGGCGGAAGTCCCGTACCAGTGAATTTCGTCGCTTCGCGCCTCGGCGGCTCGGCCCCGGCCCCGCGCCGCGCCGCCCCGTCATGTTTCACGTGAAACGCGCTCAGGAAGACGGCGGGGACGGGGTGCGGGTCAGCGGCCGGGCAAGCAGACCGACACTCGGCCATGTCCCGATGATGCCCCGCACGACTGTGCCCCGCCTGACCGGTGGGCCGGGCGGGGCACAGGGTTCCGGGATCGAACCGGGCTGGATCCGGAGTCGCCCTACTCCTCGCCGGCGAGGGTGAGACGGCGCAGCTTCTGGCCCGCGTACAGCGTGGCTCCGACGGTGACCACCGTCAGAAGGACGATCGCGGTGGGCAGGGCGACGGTGGCGTCGACGTAGCCTTCGCCAGCGACCTTCTCGGCCAGGGCCAGGGCCCACTGCTGGACGCTGAGGGTCTTGGCGCCGGAGACCAGGCTGCCGAAGAGCGACTCCCAGATCAGGGCGTAGACCAGGCCGAAGACCACCGCGTGCCGGCTGACCGTACCCAGCAGCAGGAACAGGGCGCTGTAGGCGACGGAGGCGACCAGCGCGGCGATGGTGTAGGCGACGGCGATCTGCTGGCCGTTGTTGTTGAGGATGAAGCCGGCGATCAGGGTCGGGATGGCGGAGAAGGCCATCGTGACGGCGATCGCGACGATCAACTTGGTCATGATGATCGTCGGCCGCTTCACCGGCTTGGAGAGCAGGTAGACGATCGAGCCGTCGTCGATCTCCGGCCCGATGGCACCGGTGCCGGCGATGACGCCGATCAGCGGAACCATCGTCGCGAGCGCGAAGCCGCCCAGCAGATCGGCGGCGATCTTGTCGTCCAGGCCCGTGAAGACGCGGACGGCTGCGGCGATGACGATCAGCATGGCGGGCAGCGCGAAGAGGATCAGCGCGCGGCGGCGGCCGAGCAGGGCGCGGTAGGTGAGCCGCGCCACGGTGGGGTTGTACATGGGTGCCAGCTCCTTCAGGCCGCGACGAGGTAGGAGAAGACCGACTCGAGGGACTCGTCGGAGGGCGAGACCGTGAACAGCCGGATGCCGTGGGCGCGGGCGACCTGCGGCAGCAGCTCGGTGAAGCGCCCGAAGTCGACGGCCTGGATGCGCAGGGCGCCTTCCTTGACGTCGACCTCGATCCCGGCTGTGGACGGGTCGGAGATCAGGGCGGCGGCGAGGGCCCGGTCGTCGGAGGAGCGGACCAGGTAGCGGTGCGGGCGGTCCGTCATCAGGCGGCGGATCCTGCGGAAGTCGCCGGAGGCGGCGTGCCGGCCGGCGACGACCACCTCGATGTGGGAGGCGAGCTGTTCGACCTCCTCCAGGATGTGGGAGGAGAACAGGACGGTGCGCCCGTCCTCGCCCATGCGCCGCAGCAGGTCCATGAGCTGCATGCGCTGGCGCGGGTCCATTCCGTTGAACGGCTCGTCGAGGAGGAGCACCGACGGGTCGTGGACGAGCGCGGACGCCATCTTCACCCGCTGGCGCATGCCCTTGGAGTAGGTGGCGATCTTGCGGTCCTGCGCGTACTCCATCTCGACGGTGGCCAGGGCGCGCTGCGCGGCGGCGGCGTCGAGGCCGTGGAGTTCGGCGTTGGCGACGACGAACTCCCGGCCGGTGAGGAAGTCGTACATGGCCTCGCGCTCGGGCACGACGCCGATCTGCCGGTAGGCCTGCTCGTTGCCCCAGATGGGGGCGCCGTCGAGGGTGACGGTGCCCGTGGAGGGGGCCAGGAAGCCGCCCATCATGTTGATGAGGGTGGACTTGCCTGCTCCGTTGGGCCCGAGCAGTCCGGTGACGCCGGGGCCGATGCGCATCGTCACGTCGTTGACTGCGACGACGTTCCCGAACCAGCGGGAGGTGTGGTCGATGTCGATGGTGGTCACAGCCCGGCCTTCCGGTAGCGCGCCATCAGGGCGGCGTACGAGCCGACGATGAGGGCGAGGATGACGAGCAGGTAGACGAAGCCGACGCCGGCCGAGGGGCCTTCGCCACCGGGGAAGGCGGAGGTGGCGCCGAGGAACGCCGTCTGCATGCCGTCGATCAGGGTGATCGGGGAGAACAGCCCCATCCACTCGATCGGGGCGGTCGTCCCGGCGCTGTAGGCGACGCCCTGCACCGCGGTGACCGCACCGTAGGGGATCAGCAGCAGGGCGATGACGCCCGCGACTCCGAACCCTCGGCGCGGGGTGAGCGCGGCCACGACCAGGCCGAGGCCCGCGAACAGAACCGAGAGCAGCAGCACGGAGACCAGCCCCTGAGCGAACCCCTTGGTCTGGTCCGCGAAATCGAATTTGGCCAGCAGCGAGCCGATCCACATGATCAGCAGCGGGGTGGCGGTGAGGACGAACAGGGCCGAGGCCATCGCCGCGTACTTGGCCAGGACGTAGTCGACCCGCTCGATGGGCCGCGAGAAGTACAGCGGGACGGTCTTGAACCGCAGGTCCCGGGAGACCGACTGCGGTGCCTGTGAAGCGAGGTAGAGGCCGATGACCATCTGGGTGGTCAGGGCATACGTCGTGTATTTGATCGGCAGGTCGGTCGACCCGGGCACCGCGATGGCGACCGCAACGATGATCAGCGCGGGGATGCACATGACCGCGAAGAGGATCATGGGGAGGACCTTGGACTTGGCCGAGCGGCCGAGTCCGTACGCGCCGCGCAGGGACTGCGAGTACAGCGAGACCCGGGCGTAGGAGCGGCCCAGCCGGTCGCCCTCGTAGGACCGGTAGCCGATGTTGTGGATCTGGGTGGAGGTCTCAGGCGCCATCGCTACCGGTTCCCTTCCGCTGGTCGTGGTCGCGGAAGACCTCCGCGATGTGGTGGCGTCGCTGCTCCATGCGGACCAGGCCGAGGCCGAGGCCGGCGACGGTGTCGACGATGGTGTCGTAGGTGCTCTCACCGGTGGCCTCGACGAGCAGGATGTGGCCCGCGCCGGGGAGCCCCTGTTCCTCGCCCGGGTGCAGGACCACGCCGGCCGCGATGAGCGCCGCGCGCAGGGCGGCGGTGCCGTCCGGGTGCGCGTCGGAGTCGGTGACCTCGACGGCGACCGTCGCGGTGGTCTGCGTGAAGTCGCTGGTGGAACTGGAGCGCAGCAGCTTGCCGCCGTCGACGACCACGACGTGGTCGCAGGTCCGCTCCAGCTCGCCGAGGAGGTGGGAGGTGACCAGCACCGAGATGCCGAAGTCGGTGTACACGCGGCGGATCAGGCCGAGCATCTCGTCGCGGCCGACCGGGTCGAGGCCGTTGGTGGGCTCGTCGAGGAGGACCAGTTGGGGGTCGTGAACCAGCGCCTGGGCGAGCTTGACGCGCTGCTTCATGCCGGTCGAGTAGCCGCCGATGGGACGGTAGCGCTCCTCGTACAGCCCGACGTGGCGCAGGGTGTCGGCGGTCCGCTCGCGGGCGGCGGCCGGCGGGAGCCCGGACATGCGCGCCATGTGCACGACGAACTCGGTGGCCGAGACGTCGGGCGGCAGGCAGTCGTGCTCGGGCATGTAGCCGACCCGCTCCCGGATGGCGCTGCCGTGCGTCGCGACGTCGAGGCCGAGCACGCAGGCGCGCCCCTCCGTGGCGGGGGACAGTCCCAGCAGGATCTTGATCAGCGTGGACTTGCCGGCCCCGTTGGCGCCCACCAGGCCGGTCACTCCCGGGCCGATGTCCAGGGAGAGCCGGTCGATGGCGGTCACTCGGGGGTACCGCTTGGTCAGGCCTTCGGCCGCGATGACAGTCACGGCTTCGACGGTAGTGGCGCGTCAACAGCGGGTCGTCAGACTTGGAGCGCGATCCGGTATCAGCCTTCAGGACTACGAACCCTGACGGAAGACTGATGTGCACCGGACAACTTTGTCCACAGGGTTCGCGCACGACCCTTGACGTGACCTCCGGCCATTGTCACATTCATCAATGTCAAGTTACGGGCGGTACGGCTCTACGGACGGACGGCTATGGGTGGGGACACGAGGCAGCGCACCACACGGCTCACCGATCGGCTCGCCGCCGACCTCCACGGCTTCAGAGCGGCGCAGCGCCTCGCGTACGAGTGCGCCGAGGCCGTGGCGGCGCAGCTGCGGCCGGGTGTGACCGAGCGCGAGGCCGCGCGGATGCAGCGGGAGTGGCTGCGCGAGCGCGGCGTGCGGGACTGGTTCCACCTGCCGTTCGCCTGGTTCGGGGACCGCACCGCCTTCGCGGACTTCAAGATCCCCCTGCAGTTCTTCCCGACCAACCGGAAGCTGGAGCCGGGGATGCCGTTCATCCTCGACATGGCGCCGGTCCACCGGGGGTACGCGGCCGACATCGGCTACTCGGGCAGCCTCGGGCTGAACCCGGTGCAGGACCGGCTGATGTCCGACCTGCACGCCCACCGGGAGCTGATCCTCGAGCAGGTCCGCGAGCGCCGGCCGTTGCGCGAGATATACGGGAACGTCGACCGGCTGATGGTCCGGCAGGGGTACGCCAACCGGCACCGCGCCTACCCCTTCGGCGTGATCGCGCACAAGGTCGACCGGGTGCGGGAGCGGCGCTGGTCCCCGACGGCGTTCGGGTTCGGCGCGCAGTCCCTCAAGGGGCTGGCTTCCGACGCGCTGCACGGACACCGGGAGGGCTGGTCCCCGCTGTGGAGCCCGTACCGCTTCTCCGACCACGCCCCGCAGCCGGGGATGTGGGCTGTCGAGCCGCACCTGGGGTTCCGGGGCACCGGCGCGAAGTTCGAGGAGATCCTGGTCGTCACGGACTCCCGGGATCCCGAGGAGAGCGCGTTCTGGCTGGACGACGATCTGCCGCACGTGCGGCGCTGGGCCGAGGAGGGGGCAGCATGAGCAGTGTGGAGCGCAAGGGCGGAGTGGATGGTGTGAACGGGCCGGACGGCGCGCGCCGGACGGGTCTGGCGGGAGCGCGCGAGCGCCGGGTGAGCACCGGCGGGATCGACCTGTGCGTGGTCGAGCTCGGGGACACGACCAGGCCGACCGTGGTGCTGGTGCACGGGTACCCCGACAGCAAGGAGGTCTGGGGGGAGGTCGCCGAGCGGCTGGCGGCCCGCTTCCACGTGGTGCTCTACGACGTACGCGGCCACGGGCGCTCCACCGCACCCGTGCCGCTGCGTGGAGGCTTCACGCTGGAGAAGCTGACCGACGACTTCCTGGCTGTGGCGGACGCGGTCAGCCCCGACCGCCCGGTGCACCTGGTCGGCCACGACTGGGGCTCCGTACAGGGCTGGGAGTTCGCGACCGTCGCTCGTACCGAGGGCCGGATCGCCTCCTTCACCTCCGTGTCGGGACCCTCCCTCGACCACTTCGGGCACTGGATCAAGAAGCGGATGAGCCGGCCCACACCGCGCCGGACCGTCCAACTGCTGAGCCAGGGGGTCAAATCCTGGTACGTCTACATGCTCCACACACCGGTCCTGCCGGAGCTCGCCTGGCGCGGCCCGCTCGGCAAGCGGTGGCCCGCCGTCCTGCAGCGCATCGAGAAGGTGCCGGCGGGCTCGTACCCGACGACCTCGCTGT
Organism: Streptomyces sp. NPDC127106; assembly: GCF_042677605.1. NCBI lineage: Bacteria > Bacillati > Actinomycetota > Actinomycetes > Kitasatosporales > Streptomycetaceae > Streptomyces > Streptomyces sp. NPDC127106. Next base: position 54,564 of record NZ_JBHXTC010000008.1, read on the forward strand.
CCTCGGACGCCGCACACGGGGCCTGGCTCTACCGCGACAACGTACGGTCCCGGCTGCGCCGCCCCCGCGACGACGCGTACGCCCACGCACCGGTGCAGCTGATCACACCGACCGGCGACGCCTTCCTCTCCGAGAACCTCTACGACGACCTGGAGAGGTGGGCCCCCGACCTGGTGCGGCGCACCCTGTCGGCCAAGCACTGGGTGCCGCGGACCCGTCCCGACCAGCTGGCGGCATGGATCACCGAGTTCGTCACCGCCCGGGAGGAACCCGCCGTACGGGCCCCGGAGGACAAGGCCCCGGGCAAGTACGCCGACTGGTTCGGGGGCCGCCTGGTCCTGGTCACCGGCGCCGCCAGCGGCATCGGCCGGGCCACCGCCTTCGCGTTCGCCGAGGCCGGGGCCCGGGTGGTGTGCGTGGACCGGGACGCGGAGGGCGCTGCGCGCACGGCCGACATGGCGCGGCTCGTCGGGGCCCCCGAGGCCTGGGGCGAGTGCGTCGACGTCAGCGACGAGCAGGCGATGGAGAAGCTCGCGGCGAAGACCGCGGCCGAGTACGGCGTGGTGGACGTCTTGGTCAACAACGCCGGGATAGGCCTGTCCGGCCCGTTCCTGCAGACCACGGCGGAGGACTGGAAGAAGATCCTCGACGTCAATCTGTGGGGCGTCATCCACGGCTGCCGGATCTTCGGGAAGCAGATGGCCGAGCGCGGCCAGGGCGGGCACATCGTCAACACTGCGTCGGCCGCCGCCTACCTGCCGTCGCGTACCCTGCCCGCGTACAGCACATCGAAAGCGGCGGTCCTGATGCTGTCGGAGTGCCTGCGCGCCGAACTCGCCTCGCAGTCGATCGGCGTCTCGGCGATCTGCCCGGGCATCGTGAACACCAACATCACCGCTACGTCCCGGTTCGCCGGGGTGGACGCTACCGAGGAGAAGCGCCGCCAGGAGCGCGCCTCGCGGCTGTACGGGCTGCGCAACTTCCCGCCCGAGAAGGTCGCCGAGGCGATCCTTCGGGCAGTCGTGCGCAACGAGGCCGTGGTCCCGGTGACGCCGGAGTCCAGGGGCGCCCTGTGGATGTCCCGCTTCGCGCCGCGCGCCCTGCGGCGGCTGGCCCGGATGGAGCCCCGGCTGTGAACGGGGGCCGCGCGGCCGTGTACCCCTCATTCCGGCGGTCGTACCATCCCTCGCAGGAGGGCTCGCTGCGCAGGCGGGGCCGGGCCGCCATGTCGTAGGGAGCCGGGATTGTCCGATCAGGCAGCAGCCGAGTACCGGATCGAGGATCTGGCGCACCACAGCGGAGCCACGGTGCGCACGATCCGGGCGTACCAGGACCGCGGCCTGCTGCCGAAGCCGGAGCGGCGCGGCCGTTCGAACGTCTACCGCGACACGCATCTGGCACGGCTGCGCCAGATCGCCGACCTGCTGGACCGCGGCTACACCCTGGCCTCCATCAAAGAGCTGCTGGAGGCCTGGGACGCGGGGCGGGGGCTCGGCGGCGTCCTGGGGCTCGTCGCCGAGGTGCACGGGCCGTGGACCGACGAGGAGGCGGACCGGGTCAGCCGGGCCGAGCTGGACGAGCGCTTCGGCGGCACGTCCGACGACGACGCCGTGAACGAAGCCTGTGAGCTGGGCGTGTTGGAGCGGATCCCGGGCCGCCCGGGAGAGTTCCTCGTCCCTTCGCCGCAGGAGCTGGCGGTGGCCGCCGAGTTGTACGCGGCCGGGGTGCCGCTGCCGGCGATCACCGGGCACCTGCGGGAGCTGCGCGGGCAGGTGGAGCACATAGCCTCCCGGTTCCTGGAGTTCACCACCGAGCACGTGTTCGCGCGCTACCTGGGGCAGGTGCCCCCGACGGACGCGGATGCGGTGGAGGCGGCGGCTCTGGTCCGCCGGTTGCGTCCGCTGGCACAGCAGACGGTGGATGCCGAGCTGGCCCGGGCCATGCGGCTGTTCGCGACCCGGCACCTGCAACGGCACCTCGGCACGGCCGGCGCACCGCAGGCGTCGGGGCCGGCGGCGGTGGCGCTGCCCGCCAAGACGGTCCGGGCGGTGCAGGAGTTGGTCGGTGCCGAGCACGTGGGGGAGTTCGTCCGGGCCGCGACGGAACGGGAGCTGCAAGCCCGCACGATGAACGACCTGGCACAGCGGGCCGCCAGCCGGGGCCCTGTCGACAACAGCCGGTAGTCCACAGGGCGGATCACTCGTTTACCGTCAAATCCCACCCAACCGGCTGTGGACAAGTCGGGGGTTCCTGTGGGAAACCCTGTGGACGACTCAACTGACGGCCTCGTACGCAGGTCTGGCGGCGGGAGCTTCTCCGGTGCCGCCCTCGGCCTTCCGGCCTGCGCCTTGGGCCGCTCCGCACCCCGTGCCCCGCCCCGTGCCGCCGTAGAGGAGACCGGCGAGGGCCAGGCCCGCGACCCCTCCGACCAGCTGCGCCGCGATGAAGCCCGGCAGCGACTGCGGGGCGATGCCCGCGAAGGAGTCGCTGAAGGCGCGCCCGACGGTGCCGGCCGGGTTCGCGAAGGAGCCCGAGGAGGTGAACCAGATCGCGCACCCGATGTACGCCGCCACGGCCGCCGGGACGAGCTTCGTGCGCCCGATGCGCTCCAGGCCCTGAATGACGAGGACGAGCCCGGCGGTCGCGACGATCTCCCCGATGAGCAGGTGGCCTCCGCCGCGGACCTGGGTGGAGAAGACGCCGGGGGTACGCCCGAACATCGCGTCGGCGAGGAGGGCCCCGGCGACGGCCCCGGCGGTCTGGGCCGCGGTGTAGACGAGCGCCTCCCGCCCCGCCAGCCCCTCGCCCCCGCGTCGGCGGGACCACCAGGAGGTGAGGGTGACCACGGGATTGAGGTGGGCACCGGACAGCGGCCCGAACAGGGTGATGATCAGCCCGAGGCCGATGGCCGACGCGAGCGAGTTCGCGACGAGGGCGACACCGATGTCGCGACTGAGGCCGACGGCCTGGATACCGGAACCGATCACCACCACCAGCAGGCCTGCGGTGCCGACGAGCTCTGCGACCGCACGGCGCGACAGGGAAGCGCGGATCGTCATGGTTCCCCCTGGAACTGAATAATGGAAGATGCATTCCGCATCTCGGAAGCATGATAAGGGGTGCTCGCTGCCGGACAGCATGGCGGAAAATCGCTGCGGCACTCCCGGCCGGACCGGCAAGCTGGGGTCATGGACGACAGACGCACCGTGAAGGTGTCCAAATACGTCTCGAAACACCTGCGGCACCAGCCGGAACGCATCGGACTCGTACTCGATCCGCACGGCTGGGTGGAGATCGACGCCCTCCTCCACGCGGCAGCGACCCACGGCTTCCCCATCACCCGCGCCGAGCTCGACCACGTCGTCGCCGCCAACGACAAGCAACGCTTCGCCATCGACGGCACCCGCATCCGCGCCAACCAGGGCCACACCGTCCCCGTCGACCTCGATCTCCCGGAGGCCGAACCGCCCGCGTACCTCTACCACGGCACGGTCGCCGCCGCGCTGAACGCGATCCGCGCCGAGGGGCTGCGGCCCATGGCCCGCCACCACGTCCACCTGTCCCCCGACCGCGAGACCGCGACCCGCGTCGGCGCGCGGCGCGGCCGGCCGATCGTGCTCAGTGTGGACGCGGGCGCGATGCACGCCGCCGGGCACGTCTTCCGGATCAGCGCCAATGGGGTGTGGCTGGTGGACGCCGTCCCCCCACAGTTCCTGCGCCTGCCGTAAGCGTCCGAATTTCCCAAGAGATTGTCAGATGGTCGCCCTAATCTGTTCCTCACTCCGGGATCTGTGAGGGGGGGCACCTCGCGATCGCCGAACCCTCCCCCTATGCACGCGAGGTGACACTCCATGACGTCCGCATCCCCTTCCGCTTCCGCTTCCGGACCCGACGCCCGTATCGACGGGCCGTCGGCCGCCAACTTCCAGGTGGACCTGCGCGGTCTGGTCGACCTGCTCTCCCACCACCTCTACTCGAGCCCGCGCGTCTACGTCCGCGAGCTCCTGCAGAACGCGGTGGACGCGGTCACCGCCCGCCACGCCCTCGATCCGGAGGCGGAGATCCGCATCCGCCTGTCGGCGTCCGCGGACCGGGTCACCATCGAGGACAGCGGCATCGGCCTGACCGCCGCCGAGGCCCACTCGCTCCTCGCCACCATCGGCCGCAGCTCCAAGCGCGGCGGCGAGCACGGCCTGGAGACCACCCGCCGGGAGTTCCTCGGCCAGTTCGGCATCGGCCTGCTCGCCTGCTTCGTCGTCGCCCGCCAGATCCGCGTCGTCACCCGCTCCGCGCGCGACCCGCAGGCCGCGCCGGTCGAATGGCTGGCGACCGACGACGGTTCGTACACCGTCCGCGAACTGCCCGACGAAGCCCGCCCGGAACCCGGCACCACCGTCGTCCTCCAGGCCCGCCCGGGGGCCGAGGAGTGGATGGTCCCCGCCAAGGTCGAGCAGCTGGCGCGCGACTACGGCTCCCTCCTCCCGTACGACATCGCCTTCGACGACGGCGAAGCCGGCGACTCGCGCCCCGTCACCGACCGACCGGCGGTCTGGGACCGCGCCTTCCCCACGCCCACCGCCCGCCGCGTCGCGCTCGCCGGGCACTGCGCGCAGCTCTTCGGCTTCACCCCGCTCGACTCCATCGACCTCGACCTGCCCGTCGCCGGAGTCCGCGGCGTCGCCTACGTCCTGCCCGAGCCGACCAGCCCCGCCCACCGGGCCGGACACCGGGTCCACCTCAAGGGCATGCTGCTCACCGACCGGGCTGACAACCTGCTGCCGGACTGGGCGTTCTTCGTCCGCGCCGTCCTGGACACCGACACGCTGCGGCCCACCGCCTCGCGAGAGAACCTCTACGACGACGAGACCCTGTCCGCCGTCCGGGAAGCCCTCGGCGCCCGGATCCGCGCCTGGCTGGCAGAGCTCGCCGCCAGCGAACCGGAGCGGCTGGCGGCGTTCCTGAACGTCCACCACCTCGGCGTGAAGTCGCTGGCCCGGCACGACGCCGAACTGCTCGGCCTCATGTTGCCCTGGCTGCCGTTCGAGACCAGCGACGGCTCGATGAGCCTCCAGGAGTTCGCAGCGGTCCACACCGAGATCCACTTCACCCGCACCGTCGAAGAGTTCCGGCAGATCGCCCCGATCGCGGCGGCCCACGGCCTCGGCGTCATCAACGCCGGCTACACCTACGACGCCGACCTGCTCGCCCTGCTGCCCACCGTACGGCCGGACCTGAAGGTGACCGAGCTGGACGCCGGAGCCGTCACCGAGCGGCTCGACCCGGTCCCGACCGCCGCCGAACTGGCCCTCGCGTCCTTCCTGTCCACCGCCCGAACCCGCCTGGAGCCGCAGGGCTGCGACGTGGTGCTGCGCGCCTTCCAGCCCGTCTCCGTCCCGGCGCTCTACCTCGACGACCGGCAAGCCCGCCAGGAGCGCGACCGCAGCGCCGCCCTGGACAGCGCCGACTCCCTGTGGACGGGCATCCTCGGCGCCCTGCGCGGCTCCGCGCCGCGCGCCCGCCTGGTGCTCAACCACCACAACCCCCTCATCCGCCGGATCGCGGCCCTGCCCGACGGGGCACTGGCCGGAACGGCCGTCGAGTCGCTGTACGGGCAGGCGCTGCTGATGTCCCAGCGGCCGCTGCGCCCGGCCGACTCCACCCTGCTCAACCGGGCCTTCCTCGGGCTCCTGGAATGGGCGACCCATTCCGCCGACGCCCAGAAGGGCCAGCAGTGACGATGACGACGCACGAGGAGATCCAGCGGGGGCTGGCGGAGAACCGCAACGCCCCGAACGGGACCGCCCGCAACGCCCACGCCGAAGCACTGGTCGGCGCGGCGGAGGCGCTCGGCGACACGGCCCTGTTCCGCGACGCGCTGGACAACCTGATCCGCGCCTACCTCTGGAGCTCCGAGTCCTCCAAGATGCTGGTGCCCTTCGCCCGGCTGATCCAGGAGTACGACAAGGACCCCGGCTCGTTCGCCAAGTGGGACGCCCACTCCCTGTTCTGGCAGTTCAAGTGGGTGGCCTCGGCCATCTCCGACTCGCCGGAGATCCCGCTGGAATCCGCCCGGCGCTGGCTGGCGGAGATGGAGCGCCGCTACCGGATCGCCGGCTACAGCGAGAGGCCGGTGCGCAAGGCCGAGATGTGGCTCGCCCACACCACCGGGGACGACGAGCGGGCGGACCGGGCCCACCGGGCCTGGTTGGCGGCGGACCGCGACAGCATGAGCGACTGCCACGCCTGCGAGCTCAACAGCCAGGGCAACTACGCCGCCCTGCGGGGCGACGACGCACAGGCCCTGGAGCTCTGGCGGCCCGTGCTGGAGGGTGAGCGGACCTGTGCCGAGGAACCCCACCGGGTGCTGGCCGGCTCGCTGCTGCCGCTGCTGCGCCTCGGCCGCCTGGACGAAGCCCGCTCCCACCACCTGCGCGGATACCGCCTGGCCCGGGGCAGCGAGAGCCTGCTGCCGTCCATCGCCAAGCACATCGAGTTCTGCGCGCTGAGCGGCAACGAGTCGCGAGGTCTGGAGATCCTCGCCGAGCACGCCGCTCACCTGGGCCCGCTCGCCAACGTCGACGACCAGCTGGCCTTCCACGGCGGCATCCTCGTCCTGCTGCGCCGCCTGAAGGAGCTCGGGCACGGCGACAGCCCGGCGGCCTCCTACGAGGGAGTCCCGCGCACGGTCTCCGAGCTGCACGAGCTGATGTACGCGGGCTCGCTCGCCATCGCCCGCCGCTTCGACGCCCGCAACGGCACCACCCGGGTCTCGGACCGATTCCTCGCCCGGATCGGAGCGCAGCCGCTGGTCGACCTCCTGCCACTGGGGGTCCGCAGCGCCCCGCTGCCGCAGGCCGCGGGCACCCCGGCCGCAGCGGTGCCCGTCGCCGCGGTTCCGACGGCGGCGGCCGGGCCGGCGACGGCCCCGGGGACCGCCTTCGCCGATCTGGTGGAGCAGGCGCGACAGGCGCGTGACCAAGGGCGTCCGGCTGCGGACGGGCTCTGGGCGGAAGTGGCCGTTCGGATGGGCGCCCTCCCGGAGGAGGACGTGGATCCGCTGGTCGCCGCCGATGTGGCCGATAGCAGGGCACTGGCCGCCGCACGTGCCGGCACCCCGGTAGCGGCGGAACTGTTGGCAGCGGTCCGCGACCGCTACCGGGATCTCGGACAAGCCCAGCGGGCCGCGCTGGCGGAGCTGCGACTGGCGAGCGTGGCCGGCCAAGGCGGGGCCGAACCCGACCGGGTCCGGGAGCTACTGGCCGCGGCGGCGCGGGCCGCCGAGGCGCTCGACCCGGGCGAGCCGCTGCGCGCACGCCGGATCGCCTCGGCGGAACTGGCCGCGATCCGCATCGAGCCACACCTGCGCGCGCGGGAGGCCGACCACGAGCACGCGGACGCTCCCCCGCACGGCCACGACCGGGAGCACGACCACGGGCAGCGGGAGCTGGCCGCCTTCGCCGAGGCCCACGCGCAGACGCTGCCCGATCTGGCCGCCGACGCCGAGGAACTGCTCGGCCGGATCGCCCTGTCCCAGGGCGATCCGCAACGAGCCGCGGCGCTTCTGAGCTCCTCCGCGCGGCGCGCGGCCGAGGCGGGCCGGCCGTGGCAGGCCGTGGACCCGCTGGTCATGCGGGCTGGGCTACTGATGTCGCTCGGGCAACCCGAGGAGGCCGAGGAGGCGGCCCGCTGCGCGGTGGAGTACGCCGTGGAGATCACCACCGCCGAGACCCAGGGGACCGTGCGGCTCACCCTGGCGGACATCCTGATGTGGCGGGCCGACGCAGCGGCCGAGGCGGCCGAGCACGCGCTGACGGCGGCGCACTGGTTCGACCAGGCCGGACTGACCTCCCTCAACGGGGCACAGGCACGGCTCCTCCTGGCCCGGGCGTACGCACGGGACGACCACTTCTCCGATGCGGCAGAGGTGCTGCAGTCCGCGCTGCCCGACCTGCTGGAGCACGGTGCCCTCGAGGCCGTGTCCGCACGGCAGTTCCTGGGCGACCTGCTGCGGCAACTGAACGAGCCGCGGGCCGCGGCGGAGCAGTTCCTGCTGGCGGCGGAGGTGGCCAAGGACTGGAACGACCCCCAGCCGCAGGCGGACCTGGCGCACTCGGCGGCGGACCAGCTCTCCGCGGCGCATCTGCCCGAGGAGGCGGTCGCCGCTTACGAGCGGGCTCTGGAGCTGTACCGGGCGCATGGCGGCGCGCCGGTCGCGGAGGTGCGGATCCTGCGCTCCCTGGCCTGGCTGGCCCTGCGCGAGGGAACCTTCGGGGCGAGCGTGGCGCGGGCGCGGTTCCTGATGGACGAGGCGGCAGGCGTGCTGACGGCCGCCGCCGACCCGGGGGATCCCCGGCTGCGGGCCGAGCTCGCCCAGACCTGGCACCAGCTGGCGCAAGTGCTCGACCGGCAGGTGACCGCCGCCGAGGAGGTCGACGACGAGTCCGGGGAGGACGAGGACGCGCGGCCCGCCGAGCGGCTGGACGGAGCGGAGCTCCGGGCTCTGCGGCTGGAAGAGGTCGACCTGTGCGAGCGGGCCGCCGCCGTCTACGCGGAGCTGGGCCCGGACCATCTCGACGACCGGTTGCAGTGCGTGCAGTACGCCGCCTGGACCGACCAGGAGCTGGGGCGCACCAAGGAGGGGGTCGCCCGGATGTCGGCTCTGGTGGACGAGCTGCGCGGGCTGCCCGGGGGCACGCCTGAGGGTCTGCTCGAGCGTGCCGAGTACACGCTCGAACGGCTGGCAGCCTCCTGAACACAGCGCCCGGCCGGTGCTCCCGTCGCAGCGGGGGCACCCGGCCGGGGGTATACGGTGCCCCGCCGGTCGGCCAGTCAGCCTCTCGTCCGGTCAGACGGCCAGCTGGGCCAGCCCCTCCGTGGCGATCTGCTCGAACACACCCTGATCGGCGGCGAAGTCGGAGTCCGGGATCGGGGCATGGATCACCAGCTCGGTGAAGCCGAGCTCCTGGTGTCGCCCCGCGAAGTCGACGAACGCGTCCACGGACGACAGCAGAGTGTTGCGCTCCGGGGTGAAGCCGGTCAGCAGGACCTTCTCCATCGGCTCGATGTCGCGGCCGATCTCCGCGAAGGCCTTCTCCAACCGGGTCAGCTGTCCGCGCAGCGCCTCCAGCGATTGCTCGGCGGTGCCTTCCTCGTACAGCTTCGGGTCGCCGGTGGTCACCCAGGCCTGGCCGTGTGCCGCAGCGAGCTTCAGTCCGCGCGGTCCGGTCGCCGCGACTGCGAACGGGAGGCGGGGCCGCTGCACGCAGCCGGGGACGTTGCGGGCCTCCTTCGCGGAGTAGAAGGCGCCGCGCGCGCTCACCGCGGGCTCGGTCAGCAGCCGGTCCAGCAACGGAACGAACTCGGCGAAGCGGTCGGCGCGCTCGCGCGGGGTCCAGGGCTCCTGTCCGAGGGCGGTCGCGTCGAAACCGTTGCCGCCCGCCCCGATGCCCAGGGTGATCCGCCCGCCGGAGACGTCGTCCAGCGTCATGAGCTCCTTGGCCAGGGTCACCGGGTGCCGGAAGTTGGGCGAGGTGACGAGGGTGCCCAAGCGCATCCGCTCGGTGGCTGCGGCCGCCGCCGTCAGAGTGGGAATCGCGCCAAACCACGGGAGGTCCCGGAAGGACCGCCAGGACAGGTGGTCGTAGCTGTAGGCGGTGTGGAAGCCCAGCTCCTCGGCTCGCACCCACTGGTCGCGGCCGCCCTCACGCCACGGTCGTACCGGGAGAATCACAGTGCTCAGACGCAAACTCATGCGTTCGAGCCTACGACCCTGCCCAGGTTTCACGTGAAACACAGCAGGGCCGATGTTTCACGTGAAACATCGCCATCGGGTCATCGGCCCCACCGGGTCCGGGTCCTCCCCCGGCAGAAGCATGGGTGAAGATGGAGCGGTGACCTCGGCTCCCCAGCGCCCGGACGGGCCAACCCCGACTCCCCGGCTCATCGCCACCGATCTCGACGGCACCCTGCTGCGCGACGACAAATCCGTCTCGCCGCGCACGGTGGCCGCACTAGCCGCCGCCGAAGCGGCCGGGATCGAGGTCTTCTTCGTCACTGGCCGGCCGGCCCGCTGGATGGACGTGGTCAGCGATCACGTACACGGCCACGGCCTGGCGATCTGCGCGAACGGCGCCGCGGTCGTCGACCTCCACGCCGGCCGGGAGTTCGTCCAGGTCCGGGCGCTGCCCCGGGCGACGGCGCTGACAGTGGTGGACACCCTGCGCCTCGCCGTCCCCGGCACGACCTTCGCGGTGGAGACAACGTCGGGCATCAACTACGAGCCGCTGTACCCGCCCTTCTTCCAGGACCCGGGCGCCCAAGTCGCCACCGCGGAGAAGTTGCTGCGCGTGGAGGCGGACGACGCCTCCACGCCGGTCCTGAAGCTGCTGGCGCACCACGCCGAGCTGGCTCCCGACGAGTTCCTGGCTCTCGCGCGCGCCGCGGCGGGCGACCACGCCTCGATCACGCGGTCCAGCCCGACCGCCCTGCTGGAGATCAGCGGCCTGGGCGTCTCCAAGGCCAGCACCCTGGCGCTGTGCTGCGAGGAACGCGGCATCTCGGCGTCCGAGGTGGTCGCCTTCGGCGACATGCCCAACGACGTGGAGATGCTCAGCTGGGCGGGCACCTCGTACGCCATGGGCAACGCGCATCCGGACGTGATCGCGGCTGCCTCGGGACGCACGGTCGCCAACAACGAGGACGGGGTCGCCGTCGTCGTCGAGCAGATCCTGGCCCGCCTCGGCGTACCGCAGCAGCAGCTCTAGGCGTCGGAGCCAGACAGCGGGGCCTCCCACACGAGGGTGGTCCCGCCGCCGTACTCAGCGATCCCGGGGCCGTACGAGCTCGACCCGCCCAGCGACTCGGCCCGCCGCCGTAGGTTACGCAGCCCGCTGCGGCGCCCGTTCTCGCTGATGCCGATCCCGTCGTCGGCGACCTCCAACCGCACCCCGGGCCGCCCGTCGGGCAGTGTGGCGGTGGCGTCCACCACCACCTCGATCCGGGACGCCGCTGCATGCCGGAACGCATTGGAGAGGGCCTCGCGCAGCGCGGCGATCAGGTTCTTGCCCACCAGCTCGCCCACGACCGTGTCGAGAGGGCCGAGGAACCGGTGCGCGGGCTTGAAGCCGAGCGGTACGGCCGCCATGTTGATCTCCCGCAGCACACGGGTACGCAGCCCCGAGGGCGCCTCCGCCGGTCCCTGCTGGAGGGCGAAGATCGCGGTGCGGATTTCCTGGATCGTCACGTCGAGCTCGTCCACGGCCTTGCCGACCCCATCGCGCACCTCGGGAACGTCGGAACGCCGCTGCGCGCTCTCCAGCATCATCCCCGTGGCGAACAGCCGCTGGATCACCAGGTCGTGGAGGTCCCGGGCGATCCGGTCGCGGTCCTCGAACACCGCGAGCCGCTCCCGGTCGCGCTGCGCTTCGGCCATCATCAACGCGAGCGCCGCCTGGGAGGCGAACTGCGTGGCCAAGGTCCGCTCGGCCTCGCTGAACGGCCGCTTGCCGCGGGCCCGCGGGGTGACCAGGGCGCCCAGCACCCGCCCGCCGCTCTGCAGGGGCAGCATCATGCAGGGCCCGTACCGGCGGGTCAGCGGACCGGCCGTCCGGGGATCGGTCGCGGCGTCGTCCACGAAGACCGGTTCTCCCCGCAGCAGCCTGGCCACGACCGGGCTTCCGGCAGGGACGACCAGGCCGAGCGAGGTGGCCGGGGCGTCGGCGGAGACGGCGACGATCTCCATCCCGCCGTCCTCGGTCGGGAGCAGCACGATGCCGGCGGAGGAGTCGGCGAGCCGGCGGGCCTGCTCGGCCACCACGGAGAGGGCGTCGTCCGCATCCCCGCCCGACAGCAGGGCTGTGGTGACGGCCACCGAGCCGTCGATCCACCGCTCCCGCTGGGTGGCGGCCTCGTACAGCCGGGCGTTGCCGATGGCGATGCCCGCCTCGGTGGCCAGCACCCGGACCATGTGGACGTCGTAGTCGCTGAATTCGCCGCCGCCGTTCTTCTCGGCGAGGTACAGATTGCCGAAGATCTCCCCCTGCACGCGGATGGGGACACCGAGGAAGGTCTTCATCGGGGGGTGGTGCGGCGGGAAGCCCGCCGATCGGGGGTCCTTCGTCAGATCGGCGAGCCGTACGGTGCCGGCGTGCGCGATCAGCGCTCCGAGCAGGCCCCGTTGACCGTCCGGCCGGTGACCGATCCGCTCCGCCACCTCGGGGGTGATGCCGAAGGTGACGAAGTCCGACAGGCCGCGGCCCTCGGTGTCCACGACACCGATCGCCGCGTACCGGGCATCCGCGAGCTCGGCGGCGGTCTCGCAGATCCGGTCGAGCGTGGAATGCAGCTCTAGGCCGGTGCCGACCGATCGCATGGCCTCCAGCAGCTGCGGCACCCGAGCGGTGAGCTCGGTGGACAGGCCCTGGAGACTTCGAGTGGCCAGCGTGGCGGCCACCCGCGGGTCCGAAGGCCGGGGGGCCGGATCCGGCGCTTCCGGCGACTGCTGCAGCGACATGCTCGTGAGCCTAGTTAGTCCGTTTTATCAGGGAAAGTCGGCCAGGGCGCCGTCGGCCGCCGCCTCCCGCTCCATCATGCGGCGCAGCGGGCCCTCGACCGCGGCAAGCTCGGCGAAGGCGCCGCGCTGGACGACGGCTCCGCCGTCCAGGACGAGGACCTCGTCGACCGCTTCCAGTCCGGCCAGCCGGTGCGTGATCAGCACGGTGGTGCGGCCCTCGGTCGCGGCCAGCAGGTCCGCGGTCAGGGCGTCGGCGGTCGCGAGGTCCAGGTGCTCGGCGGGCTCGTCCAGGACGAGAACGGGGAAGTCGGCGAGCAGGGCGCGGGCCAGGGCCAGGCGCTGGCGCTGCCCACCGGAAATCCGCTCACCGTGTTCCCCGACCAGGGTGTCGAAGCCGTCCGGCAGCCCGTCTGCCCACTCCAGCAGCCGGGCCGCGGCCAGGGCCCCGCGCAGCTCCTCCTCGCCCGCCGCGGGGCGGGCCAGCCTCAGGTTCTCCCGCACCGAACTGTCGAAGATGTGGGCGTCCTGGGCGCACAGGCCGACGATCCGGCGGACCTCGTCGCCGTCGAGCAGACGCGCGTCGGACCCGGCCAGGGTGTACGAGCCCGCGCGCGGGTCCAAGAAGCGGAGCAGGACCTGGGCCAGGGTGGATTTGCCCGCGCCGGAGACCCCGACCACGGCGATGCGCCGCCCGGCCTCGAGGGTGAGGTCGAGGCCGTGCAGGGCGTCGCCCGCCTGACCGGGGTGTCGCGCGGCGAGCCCTGTCAGGCGCAGCGGGAACGGCGATGCGGGCACCGGCGCGGGCTGCTCCGGCTCGGCCACCGGAGCCGGGGCGTCGATGACCTCGTAGACCCGCTCGGCACTGCGCCGCACCCGCTGCCGGAACTGCACGGCCTGCGGCAGCCCGGTCACCGCTTCGAAGGCTGCCAGCGGGGTCAGTACGGCCACGGCCATGGCCACCCCGGTGAGCCGCCCGTCCTGCACCGCCCCGGCGGCGAAGGCCGCAGCGGCCACCACGGTCAGCCCGCACACCAGGGCCGACAGCCCGCTGCCGAGTCCGGTGGCGACGGCGCCCCGTGCGGCGATGGCGGTCAGCGTCCGGTCGCCCTCCAGCACGGCGCCCTTGCGCCGTGCGAGCGCACCGGCGACGGTCAGTTCGGCGGTCCCGGTCAGCAGGTCGGCCGTACGGGTGGCGAGTTCGCCGCGGGCGGGTGCCAGCCGGCGCTCCGCGCGGCGGGAACAGGCCCCGCTGACCAGCGGCACCCCGATCCCGGCGGCCAGCAGCCCGACGGCAAGGGCGGCCCCGGCCTCGGGCAGTAGCCAGGCGGTGAACGCGACCGACCCACCGCCGACGAGGACGGCGGTGCCGACCGGCAGCAGCCAGCGCAGCCAGTAGTCCTGTAGGGCGTCGGCGTCCGCCACCAGGCGGGCCAGCAGGTCACCCCGCCGCTGCGCGGGCAGTCCGGCGGGCGCGATGCGCTCCAGCCGGCGGAAGACGGACACCCGGAGGTCGGACAGCATCCGCAGGACGGCATCGTGCGACACCAGCCGCTCCGCGTACCGGAACACGGCCCGCCCGATCCCGAACGTGCGGGTGGCCGTGACGGCCACCATCAGGTAGAGCACGGGGGGCTGCTGGGATGCCCGGGAGATCAGCCATCCGGAGACGGCCAACAGTCCCACGCTGCACCCGACGGCCAGCGCCCCCAGCAGCAGTCCGAGCCGGAACCGGCCCTGCCAGGCCTTGGCCACGCCTCTGACCCGGCGCAGCGGATCCCGCCCGGCGGATACGCCCCAGCCGGTCCCGGCCGGCGTGCTCCGCGGGGCGGTGGCGGCCGACTCCGGAGTCCGAGATTCGGACACCCGGACCGCCGACACCCGGCCTTCTGCCAGCCGGGCCGCCGGAACCGGGTGTGCCGTGGCCGCGGGTGCGCCCACGGGTCCGGCGCCGACTTCCACGACCCGGTCCGCGAGGGCGAGGAGCGCCGGCCGGTGCACGACCAGCAGCACGGTCCGCCCCACCGCGAGGCGGCGCACGGCGTCGACCACAGCGGCCTCGGTCTCTCCGTCCAGCGCCGCCGTCGGCTCGTCCAGCAGCAGCACGGGCCGGTCCGCCAGGAAGGCGCGTGCCAGCGCGATCCGCTGGCGCTGCCCGGCGGACAGCCCGGCACCACCCTCACCGAGCGCCGTCTCGATGCCACGCGGCAGTGCGGCCACGAAATCACCCGCCCCTGCGTCGTCCAGGGCCGCGGCCACGGCTTCGTCGGAGGCGTCCGGGCGGGCCAGGCGCACGTTCTCGGCGAGGGTGCCCGCGAACAGGTGCGGCCGCTGCGGCACCCAGGCGATCCGTTCCCGCCACTGCTCCGGCGCGAGCCCGGCCAGGTCCGCGCCGCCGATCCGCACCCGGCCCGCGGTCGGTGCCGTGAACCCCAGCAGCACGTGGAGCAGGGTGGACTTGCCGGCCCCGCTGGGGCCGGTGAGGGCCACGCATTCGCCGGGACCGACGGTGAACGAGACCGGACCCGGCGAGTCCTCGCCCCGCCCGGGGTGCCGTACGGACACCCCGTCGACCTCGATCCGCAGTCCGGCGGGCCACGCACCGGGCACGCCGACACCGGCGGTGCCGCCCGCCGCGGCCGGGGTGTGAAGGACCTCGAAGACTTCCTCCGCCGCTGCCAGCCCCTCCGCGGCCGCGTGGTACTGGGCCCCGACCTGCCGCAACGGGAGGTATGCCTCGGGCGCCAGGATCAGGACGACCAGGCCGGTGTAGAGGTCCAGTTCTCCGTGGACCAGCCGCATGCCGATGGTCACGGCGACCAGCGCCACCGACAGCGTCGCGAGCAGTTCCAGCGCGAAGGACGACAGGAACGCGATGCGCAGGGTGCGCATCGTCGCCCTCCGGTAGTCCTCGGTGATCCTGCGGATGGACTCGGCCTGCGCCTTGGCCCGGCCGAAGACCTTCAGCGTCGGCAGGCCGGCCACGACGTCGAGGAAGTGCCCCGACAGCCGGGACAGCAGCCGCCACTGGCGGTTCATCCGCGACTGGGTGGCCATGCCGATCAGCACCATGAACAGGGGAATGAGCGGCAGCGTGACCACGATGATGGCCGCCGACACCCAGTCCTCGGTGACGATCCGGGCGAGGACCGCGAGCGGAACGGCCACGGCCAGCCCCAACTGGGGCAGGTAGCGGGCGAAGTAGTCGTCGAGGGCGTCCACGCCCCGGGTGGCCAGCGTCACCAGCGACCCGGTCCGCTGCCCGCTCAGCCAGCCCGGCCCGAGCTCGGTGGCCCGGTCCAGCAGCCGGGCCCGCAGTTCCGACTTGACCGACGCGGCCGCCCGGTGGGCAGCGAGCTCGGTGAGCCACGCGAGCAGGCCGCGACCCACCGCCACGGCCACCAGGAGCAGCAGCGGCGTACGCAGCTGCCCGGCGTCCAGGCCCTCCTCGAAGGCGCCGACCACGATCTCGGCGATGAGCACCGCCTGACCGATGACCAGCCCCGCCCCGGCACATCCGAGGGCCACTACCGCCATCAGGAAGAGGCGGGTGGAACGGGCGTACCGAAGCAGGCGCGGGTCGATCGGTTTCACGTGAAACATCCCCCAGACAGGGTCAGGGCGCGTCAGCGGACAGGGTCAGTGCGTGTCGGCGATGTGCTGCGTGCCGATCCGCTTGCGGAACACCCAGTACGTCCAGCCCTGGTAGAGCAGGACCACCGGGGTGGCCACGGCCGCCAGCCAGGTCATGATCTTCAGGGTGTACGGGCTGGACGACGCGTTGGTGACCGTGAGGCTCCAGGCGTCGTTCAGCGAGGACGGCATGACGTTCGGGAACAGCGTGAGGAACAGCATCGCGACGGTGGCCGCGATGGTGACCCCGGAGAGGGCGAACGACCAGCCCTCGCGGCCCGCGAGGTTGCAGCCGAGCGCGCCGCCCAGTGCCGCCACCGCGACGATCAGCGCGGCCAGGCTCCAGCTGTCGCCACGCAAGAGCTGGGTCCATCCCAGGAACACCAGGGCGACTACCGCGGTGACCACACCCAGCCGGGTTGCCAGCGCCCGTGCGCGGTCCCGGATCTCACCGACCGTCTTGAGGGCGGTGAATACCGCGCCGTGGAAGGTGAACAGGGTGAGGGTGACGAGGCCGCCGAGGATCGCGTGGACGTTGAGCAGGTCGAAGAGGGTTCCGACGTATTCCTTGTTCTGGTCGATCTTCACGCCCCGGGCGATGTTGGCGAACGCCACGCCCCACAGGAACGCGGGGATCAGCGAGGTCCAGAAGATCGCGTGCTCCCAGTTGGTCTGCCACCGGTCCTCGTCCCGCTTGTGCCGGTACTCGAAGGCGACACCGCGAATGATCAGGCAGACCAGGATGACCAGCAGCGGCAGGTAGAAGCCGGAGAACAGGGTGGCGTACCACTCGGGGAAGGCGGCGAAGGTCGCGCCGCCCGCGGTGAGCAGCCAGACCTCGTTGCCGTCCCACACCGGCCCGATCGTGTTGATCAGGACCCGCTTCTCCTTGCGGTCGCGGGCGAGCAGCTTGGTGAGGACGCCGACCCCGAAGTCGAAGCCCTCCAGGAAGAAGTAGCCGGTCCACAGGACGGCGATGAGCACGAACCAGACGTCGTGGAGTTGCATGATGGGGTCCCCTCAGCCTCAGTACGAGAAGGCCATCGGCCGGTCGGAGGAGTCGTGGCCGCCGACCTTGGTCGGCGGGTTGAGGTCGGCTTCGGTGAGCTCGGGCGGGCCGGCCTTGACGTACTTGACCAGCAGCTTGACCTCGATCACGGCGAGTACGGCGTACAGGGCGGTGAAGACGAGCATCGAGGTGAGGACCTCGGCCTGGGAGACCCCCGGGGAGACGGCGTCCCTGGTCCGCAGGACTCCGTAGACGACCCACGGCTGGCGGCCCATCTCTGTGAAGATCCAGCCCCAGGAGTTGGCGATCAGCGGGAAGCCGAGCGTCCAGACGGCGGCCAGCCAGTACAGCCGGGTCAGTCGCGGGCTGAGGGCCTTGTTGAACAGCACGAGGTGCGGCCGTTCGTCCTCACTGGTCCGCAGGTTCGGCGGCAACAGGAACTTCCTGCGGGTCAGCCACAGGCCGACGGCACCGATGCCGAGCGAGGCCATGCCGAAGCCGATCATCCAGCGGAAGCCCCAGTACGCGACGGGGATGTTGGGCCGGTAATCGCCGGGGCCGTACTTCTCCTGCTCGGACTTGTTGACGTCGTTGATGCCGGGCACGAACGAGTCGAAGTCGTTGTCGGCCAGGAAGGACAGCAGGCCTGGCACCTCGATCGCGACCTTGTTGTGGCCCTTGTCGACGTCGCCGTAGGCGAAGACGGAGAACGGGGCGCTCTCCTCGCCGTCCCACAGGGCCTCGGCAGCGGCCATCTTCATCGGCTGCTGCTTGAACATGACCTTGGCGAGGGTGTCGCCGCTGACCGCGACGAGCGCACCGCCGATGACGACCGCGACCAGCCCGAGCCGCAGCGAGGTGCGCATCACCGGGATGTGCTTCTTGCGCAGCAGGTGGTAGGCGGCGATGCCCACCATGAAGGCCCCGCCTGTCAGGAGTGCCGCGCTCAGGGTGTGGAAGACCTGCGCCAGGGTGGTGTTCTGCGTCAGGACGAGCCAGAAGTCGGTCAGCTCGGCGCGACCGGAGTCCTTGTTGATGCGGTAGCCCACGGGGTGCTGCATCCACGAGTTCGCCGCGAGGATGAAGTACGCGGACAGCACGGTGCCGAGGGACACCATCCATATGCAGGCGAGGTGGATCTTCTTCGGCAGCTTGTCCCAGCCGAAGATCCACAGCCCGATGAAGGTCGACTCGAAGAAGAAGGCGATGAGCGCCTCGAAGGCCAGCGGGGCACCGAAGACGTCACCGACGAACCGCGAGTAGTCGGACCAGTTCATGCCGAACTGGAACTCCTGGACGATGCCGGTGACGACACCCATCGCGATATTGATCGAGAAGAGCTTGCCCCAGAACTTCGTGGCCTTGAGGTACTTCTCCTTTTCGGTGCGCACCCATGCGGTCTGCAAGATCGCAACCAGTGCGGCGAGGGAGATCGTGAGGGGGACGAAGAGGAAGTGGTAGACGGTCGTGATGCCGAACTGCCAGCGCGCCAGTGTTTCCGGCGCCAAAGCTACGTCCACGTCGTCATCTCCTTCGGGTCGCCGTGGTCATGGCCGAAGTCAGCCCCCGCATTCCCCCCATCACGGGAGGAAACAGGGCGCGCTTGTGAACGCGTTCACATTCACAAGCATTATGTCGCACGACCTCCGGCGACTTTCAGTCGGGGCCCCCCTAGCCAACACTTTCAACAAATTGTTGAATGACGCCCATGAAGATTCGCATCTCCTGGCCCGCGGGCCACCTGACCGCGACCCTCGAGGAGACCCCGACCAGCATGGCGCTGGCCGAGGCCCTCCCCATCTCCGCCTCCGCCCACACCTGGGGCGAGGAGGTCTACTTCGACACCGGCGTGTCCGTGGCCCCGGAGCCCGACGCACAGCAGGTCGTCGAACCGGGCACCGTCGCGTTCTGGACCGAGGGCGACGCCCTCGCGCTCCCCTACGGCCCGACGCCCATCTCACGCGGAGGCGAGAGCCGCCTGGCGAGCCCGTGCAACGTCCTCGGCTCCTTCGACGGCGACCCCCGCCTGCTGGCCACCGTCCGCGACGGCGACCCGATCCGGGTGGAACGGGCATAGCGCTCACGAGCGCCACACCCCCACCCCGTTCTACATCTCCTTGAAGAACGCCTCCGCCGTGTGCAGGAAGATGTCGTTCGCCTCGCACTCACCGATCGTGATGCGCAGGCCCTCGCCCGGGAAGGGCCGGACCACCACACCGGCCTTCTCGCAGGCCGCGGCGAACTCGAGGGTGCGCTCGCCCAGCCGCATCCACACGAAGTTCGCCTGCGTGTCCGGCACGACCGTCCAACCCTGGCCGAGCAGCCCCTCGTGGACCCGGGTGCGCTCGGCGACCAGCGAGCCGACGCGGCCCATCAGCTCGTCCTCGGCCCGCAGCGAGGCGACCGCCGCGTCCTGGGCCAGCTGGCTGACACCGAAGGGCACGGCCGTCTTGCGCAACGCAGCGGCGACCGGCTCGTGTGCCACCGCAAAGCCGATGCGCAGGCCGGCCAGGCCGTAGGCCTTGGAAAAGGTGCGCAGCACGCAGACGTTCGGGCGGTCGCGGTAGAGCTCGATGCCGTCCGGCACGTCGGGGTCGCGGACGAACTCGCGGTACGCCTCGTCGAGGACCACCAGGATGTCCGAGGGCACGCGCTCCAGGAAGCGCTCCAGCTCGGCACGGCGCACCGCGGTACCGGTGGGGTTGTTGGGGTTGCAAACGAAGATCAGACGGGTCCGGTCGGTGATCGCGTCGTACATCGCCTCGAGGTCGTGCACATCGCCAGGGGCCAGCGGGACCTGCACGGACTTCGCACCCGAAATCTGCGTGATGATCGGGTAGGCCTCGAAGGAGCGCCAGGCGTAGATCACCTCGTCGCCGGCGCTGGCCGTCGACTGGACCAGCTGCTGGGCCACGCCCACCGAGCCCGTGCCGGTGGCGATGTGGTCGGCCGGGACGCCGTACCGCTCCGCGAGCTCGTTCACCAGGCTGGTGCAGGCCAGGTCCGGGTAGCGGTTGAACTGGCCGGCAGCCGCCACCGCGCTCTCGAGCACTCCGGGCAGGGGCGGGTACGGGTTCTCGTTCGAGGACAGCTTGTACGCGACGGAACCGCCCGCGGCGGCGGGTTTGCCCGGCTTGTAGACGGGGATGCCGTCCAGCTCGGCGCGCAGCTTAGGGGTCATCTCGCTCACCGCAGGTCCTCCTAGACCATCCCGTCGGACGTCGCCGTCGACTCAATACTGCTCACCTTAAGAGGATTCCGCTCCGGCGAAAATGGCAGCGCCTGGATTGCGGGGGAGCGCGCGCATATATGCGTGCGCCGGTGGCCCGCGCCGTGGCGCGCATCCCTCGTACAGGTGAGTTGGGAACGCCCCAGGGCCGTGCCGTTTTGGCATGCCCGTACCCGACGGCAAAGGGCCCATTCACCCCTGACCTTCAAATACCTTCGTTTCCAAGGTCATTGAGGTGGCGAGCCATGCAGAAACGTCCCTGTCAACGCGTGCATATGCACCCGTACCGCCCTCCCCACCGAGCCCTACTATCGGCTCGCCATGACAGCAGCAGGGAAGCATCAGGTGAGCCGGACCGAGACCACCCGGCGGGCCGCCGGCCGACAGGGCCGGGCCGGCATCAGGGACGTGGCCGCCGCGGCGGGCGTCTCGATCACGACAGTCTCCGACGCGCTCAATGGCAAGGGACGGCTGCCCGATGCCACCCGCCGCCACGTCCGCGAGGTAGCCGACCGACTGGGGTACCGCCCCTCCGCCGCGGCCCGCACCCTCCGTACCGGCAAATCGGGCCTCATCGGCCTGACCGTCACCACGTACGGGGATGAACCTTTCACCTTCACGGAGTTCGCGTACTTCGCCGAGATGGCCAGAGCCGCCACCTCGGCCGCGCTCGCCCGGGGCTACGCCCTCGTCATCCTCCCGGCCACCTCCCGGCACGACGTCTGGTCCAACGTCGCCCTCGACGGCACCGTCGTGATCGACCCCTCCGACCACGACCCCGTCGTCACCGAGCTGGTCCGCCAGGGCCTGCCCGTAGTCTCCGACGGACGCCCCGCCGGCTCCCTCCCGGTCACCGCCTGGGTCGACAACGACCACGAGGCAGCCGTGCTCAACCTGCTGGACCACCTCGCCGCCGCCGGAGCCCGCCGCATCGGGCTGCTGACCGGGACGACCACGGACACGTACACCCACCTGTCCACCACTGCCTACCTCAACTGGTGCAAGCGCGTCGGCCAGGACCCCGTCTACGAGTCCTACCCGGCCCACGACCCGTGCGCGGGAGCCGTCGCCGCGGACCGCCTGCTCGCCCGGCCCGACCGCCCGGACGCCGTCTACGGGCTGTTCGACCCGAACGGCACCGATCTGCTCGCCGCGGCCCGCCGCTACGGCCTGCGCGTGCCGGAGGACCTGCTGCTCGTCTGCTGCAGTGAGTCCACCGTGTACGCCAACACCGAGCCGCCGATCACCACGCTCTCCCTCAAGCCGCGCCGCATCGGCACCGCCGTCGTGCAGCTGCTGATCGACGCCATCGAAGGGGTCGACACCGGGCGCACCGTCGAACAGGTCGTCCCGACCGAGCTGATCGTCCGCACCTCCTCACAGCGCAGGAGGCCCCGTACGACGGTCAGTCCGCCCCGGTCACCGGCGCAGGAATGACCCGCTGCACCGCCGTGCCGGCGGGGCCGACGGTCCCGCCGGACAGTTCGGCACAGCAGATTTCGGGATAAAGCGGCAGGAACGATTGGTTCCGCACAGGATTCACCACCCCTGGTGCGTCACACAGCGCGAGCCGCATTCCTATGATGGGCGCACGACATCACGGATCCTCCGACCCGGAGGGCGCGAGGATCCGCAGGTGTACGGCAGCGCGACGGTGGTGGAGGGGTCGATGACTCAGGGGGCCGGTCAGGGACCCGCGATGCGGACGGAGACGCTGCGGGACTTCCGGGTGCCGGTCACCGAGCCCCATCCGTACGGCGTGCCCACGCGACTTCCCGAAGAGGCCCCGGTCTACGGCGAGTACCCCGCGTACTACGGCGAGCCCGCGCCCGCCCCCGGAGCGGTCCCGCCGCCCCCCGGGCCGGTCCCGCCCGTGCCCGGAACGGTACCCCCGGTCCCGCCCGCGCCGCCGGTCCCGTCCGTCCCCCCGCAGCCCGCCGGCGGCGTGCCGCCCGCGGACGACGGCATGGACGGCTACACCCCCACGCAGCGCGATCTCCCGATCATCGGCCGCGGCGGCCTCGGCGGTCCGGGCGACACCGTCCAGGTGCACTACGTACCCCAGCAGGTGCCGAGCGGCCCGGGCCCGCTCTACGTCGTCGGAGACGTACACGGCTACCTCGACGAGCTGGTCGCCGAGCTCCAGACCCAGGGCATCATCGACGCCGACCTGCGCTGGTCGGCGGGGAACGCCCGCATCTGGTTCCTCGGCGACTTCACCGACCGCGGCCCCGACGGCATCGGCGTGATCGACCTCGTCATGCGGCTGTCCGCCGAGGCGGCCGCCGCCGGCGGCTACTGCAAGGCCCTCATGGGCAACCACGAGCTGCTGCTCATCGGCGCCAAGCGGTTCGGCGACACCCCCGTCCAGTCGGGCGCCGGCACCGCCACCTTCCAGGCGGCCTGGCTGCTCAACGGCGGCCAGCGCACCGACATGGAGCGGCTGGAGGACGTACACCTGCAGTGGATGTCGCGCCTGGACGCGGCCGTGCTGGTGGACGGGCACCTGCTGCTGCACTCCGACACCACCGCGTACCTCGACTACGGTGACTCCATCGAGGACGTCAACGACACCATCCACGAGCTGCTCAACCGCAACGACGCGGACATCACCTGGGACCTGTTCCGCAAGTTCACCAAGCGGTTCGCCTTCCGCGACGAGGAGACCGGCCCGCAGGCCGTGCGCGAGCTCCTCGACACCTACGGCGGCAGCCGCGTCGTCCACGGCCACAGCCCGATCCCGTACCTGCTCGGTGAGGTGGGCACCGAGGACGGCGACGGCACCGGCGGACCGGAACTCGTCGACGGGCCCCATGTGTACGCGAGCGGCCTCGCCATCGCGATGGACGGCGGTGTGACGATGGCGGGCAAGCTGCTGGTCGTGCAACTCCCGCTGAACGACTGAGGCTTGTCAGAAGGGGGGTATTTCGGGAAAGCCCCTGTCACGGCGCGGCATGAGCCCTCTACCATCGCTCTATCCGTAGCAGGCTCTCCTCCGTTTGTGCCGGCGCCCGGGTCTACGCGGGCAAACCAGCCCCCACGGAGCATTGGGGGATGCACATGAACAGCGCTCCGCACCTGCTGACCGAAGACCGGCCGGAGTTCGATCGGCTCCTCGACGAGGCGCTGCGCACCGCACACGAACGGCCCGGACTCGACGGGCTCGGCGAGCGGCTGAACGCCGAACAACTGCGCGCCATGGCCCTCGGGGCCAGCGCCCTGCTGGCCGCCGCGGCCGCGGCCGAGTACGACCATTACGTGAAGGTGCGCGGCGCGCAGCGCGAGGAGATCCGCTCCACCCCCAGGGCGGACTACCGGGGCGGCGGACGGGAGGAGAGCGACGGGGCGGGCATCACCGCCATGGTCGCGGTCCTGGCCCCGGTCCTGGCGGCCACCGCCATGGTGATCTTCCTGCTGGTGGGCTATGTCCTCAAGGCCGTCGAGCCCGAACCCTCCTTCGCCGACACGATGCTGACGGCGGGCTGGCTTTTCGGGGCCCTGACCGCCGTCACCCTGTTCGGCGCGGTGATCGCCCTGCTGGTGACGGCCGTGCGCAACCGGGCGACCGAGGTGGTGGCCGGGGACGAGACCGAGGCCGCGCCGGACGAGGTCACGCTCGCTCGTGAGGCGTGGCGGAACGCCCTGCTGGAGCGGGGCATCGTGCCGTTCCTGCGCGATGCCCTGGCAAGCCCGGCTGCTGAGCCCGCGCACCCCGCCCCGCAGACGCCGAAGACCGGGCGCATCCCCAACCTGGGATACACCCGGCCCGACTTCACCAGTCCCGGGTTCCCGTCACAGGGAACCCGGCCCGGCTACACGCCTCCGGACTTCACCAGCCCCGACTTCGGCGGCCCGAGGACCGAACCGCACTGACGTCGGCTGCTGCTGTCGGCTCCGCGCGCTACTTGGTCTCTTCGGGTCTGAGGTTCATGTCTTCCTGGGACAGTGCCCTGTGGGTGAACCGGGCCAGGTTGGTGTCGCTGCCCGGCTGGGGGTTCGCCGGCGTCCAGTCCTCGGTGCAGGTGAGGGTGTCCGGCGTGCCCGAGTTGATCCGGCAGAGGGTTTCCCAGATTTCGCCCGTTACGGTCAGCACCTCGATGTTGACGATGTTGGCCTGCGAGGAGATCGATACGGCACAGGGGTCCGGCGGGTAGCCCTCCCCTCCGTCGGTCAGGTCGTACCAGATCCACGGCGTCGGGCGCGGGGTCAGGTCGCGGATTCCCGCGTAGGTGGTGGTGTTCGAGAGGACTGCCTTCACCTCGCTGTTGGCGTCGGGCCGGTAGGCGTCGACGTCGGAGCACCGGCCACTGGCACCCTGCGGACCGGTGGGGCCCGTAGGGCCGGTCGGCCCGGTCACGCCGACGCCGCTGGCACCTGTCGCTCCGGTCAGGCCGGTGGCGCCCGTCGGACCGGTCGGGCCCGTCTTGCCCGTCTTCCCCTTCGGACCGGTGGGTCCCGTCTTCCCCTTCGGGCCCCTCGGACCGGTCGGGCCCCTCTCGCCCTTGCACTTGTCGCTGCCCGCCGGCTGCGCCGGGTCCATCGCCTTGTTCGCGGTGCTCGCACAGTGGTCGCCGCTGTCCGGAACCACCACGGACCCTCCGGACTGCGGCGCGCCCACGGCCGCCGGAGCCGCCATGCCGGCCAGCACCAGCGCCACGGAGGCGAACGTGCCCCCGACCAGCCAGCCCGCCCGGCGGGGCAGCGGCCCCAAGGAAGATCTGGACCTGTCCTCAGAACTCATGTACCGCTCCTCGTGCACACGGGATCGAATGGTTTCCCGAAGCCCGTACACATGCACGGACCCCGCGAGCAGCCATCCTGAAGAGCAGTTCCCCTCGCGCCGGTCCGGCTCGCCGGATGGTCAGACGAACGGACCAGCCCGGAGAGCCAAATGGCCGTGCCGTCGACAGCCGCTCGGGGCCGCGAACCGGCGTGCCGCACGAGAGCGGAGCGACCCCCTCCCTAGGGTCGGCCGCCGTGAAGCCGACCATTTGCCTCTGCATGATCGTGAAGAACGAGTCCGCCGTCATCGAGCGCTGCCTGGACTCGGTACGGGACCTCATCGACACCTGGGTCATCTCCGACACCGGATCCACCGACGGCACCCAACAGCTGATCCACAACGCCCTGCGGGGCATCCCCGGCGAACTCCACGAGGAGCCCTGGAAGGACTTCGGCCACAACCGCAGCCTCAACATCGCGCACGCCCGCGGCAAAGCCGACTACCTGCTCCTCCTCGACGCCGACCTGGTTCTGCGCCGCACCGGCCCACTGCCGCCGCTCACCGCGCAGTCGTACATGCTGCGGCACGAGGGCGAGACCGAGTACCGGATCAAGCGCCTGGTCCGTGGCGACCTCCCCTGGCGGTACGAGGGCGTCACGCACGAGTACCTGACCTGCGACCGCCCCGACGAGTACGACCAGCGCCCCGGCAAACAGGAGAACCTCGATGCACTCGTCATCGAGGACCACGCCGACGGCGGCTCCCGGCACGACAAGTTCGAACGCGACGCCCGCCTGCTCGGCGCAGAATTCGAACGGGACGCCACGAACACCCGAACGGTCTTCTACCTCGCGCAGACCATGCGGGACATGGGGAACACCGCGGAGGCGATCCGGCTCTACGAGCACCGCGCGGCCATGGGCGGCTGGGAGGAGGAGGTCTACTACGCGCTCCTCCAGGCCGGTGTGCTGAACGCCGATGCGGGCGACTGGCCGGCCGCGATGGACGCCCTCACGCGCGCCTGGGAGTCACGGCCCGCGCGTCTGGAGGCCTGCTACGAACTCGCCTCACGGCTGCGCCTGCTGGGCCGGTACCACGCCGCGCACGCGGTCACGTCGGCCGTCCTGGACCGGCCCGCCCCGGCGGACCTGCTCTTCCTCAACCCGTGGGTCTACCGGTGGGGGCTGCTGTTCGAGCACTCCATCAACGCCTACTGGGTGGGCGACATGGACGCCTCACTGCGCGCCTGTGACCGACTGCTCGCCCTGCCCGACCTCCCCGAGGCCTACCGGCAGCAGACCGAGACCAACCGCGGCTACGCCCTGGACCGTGGCGGCTCGACCATCCCCGTTTCACGTGAAACATCACCCGCTGCAATGGTGTAGCCATGTCGGGGTCCGGCCGAGGGTGTCGCCCCCCGGCCGGGCTGTCACCCCGCCCGAGTTGTCACCCCCGTTCGAGCGTCACACCCGGCGTGAGCGTCACCCTGCTGAGCGGTCCCCCAAGGGGCGGCGCCGCTGCGCGGCATCAGCCAGTGCCGGCGGGAGCCAGACCCCGTCCGGGGGGTAGACGTTCGTCCCGGGAGGCACGATCTCGTCGATACGGTCGAGCGCGGCATCGTCGAGCACCACCGAGGCGCCCCCGACCAGCGATTCCAGCTGGTCCATGGTCCGGGGCCCGATGATCACCGACGTGACGGCGGGATGCGCGAGCGGGAAGGCGACGGCCAGCTCGGGCAGGGTGCAGCCGATGCCGTCGGCGAGCTCGACGAGCTTCTCCACGGCCTCGAGCTTCGCGAGGTTGCCGGGTACGGCGGGGTCGAAGCGGTCCGGCCTGAGTGCGGGCCGTCCCGAGGTCAGGTCGACGGGCTCGCCGAGCCGGTACCTGCCGGTCAGGAAGCCCGAGGCGAGCGGGCTCCAGGTGAGCACGCCCATCCCGTACCGCTGCGCCACCGGCAGGACGTCGGCCTCGATGCCCCGTGCGAGGACCGAATAGGGCGGCTGCTCCGTCCGGAACTTCGGCAGCCCCCGCCGCTCGGCCGTGTAGTGGGCCTCGACGAGTTCCTCGGCGGGGAACGTCGAACAGCCGAAGGCCCTGATCTTGCCCGCCCGCACCAGATCGCCGAGGACCGACAGGGTCTCCTCTATGTCCGTCGTGTGGTCCGGTCGGTGTACCTGGTAGAGGTCGATCCATTCGGTGTCCAGCCGGCGCAGACTGTCCTCGACGGCACGCACGATCCAACGCCGCGAGTTCCCGCTGCGGTTGCGGCCCACGCCCATCTGGAAGTGGACCTTCGTCGCGAGGACGACGTCGTCGCGGCGGCCGCGAAGGGCCTTGCCCACGATCTCCTCGGACTCA
The DNA here is from genome assembly GCF_042677605.1 of Streptomyces sp. NPDC127106. NCBI lineage: Bacteria > Bacillati > Actinomycetota > Actinomycetes > Kitasatosporales > Streptomycetaceae > Streptomyces > Streptomyces sp. NPDC127106. Next base: position 82,024 of record NZ_JBHXTC010000008.1, read on the forward strand.
CCGGCGGAGTACATGTCCGCGGTGTCGATGAAGTTGATGCCCCGGTCGAGCGCAGCATGGACGATCCGCACGCATGCGTCGTGGTCCGGGTTCCCCACTGCCCCGAACATCATGGTTCCGAGGCAGTGCGCACTGACCTCCATGCCGGTGCGGCCCAGACTGCGGTATCTCATGGTCATGGGGCGGCACTCTAGGAGTTGGAGCGCGCTCCAGCGCAAGCCCCGCACGGCCGGGGCCGCCGGTCGGCCGGGCCCCGGGCCGGGCCCGCGACTCCCCCCATACGGGTCGCGGGACCGGCCCGGTGGGCCCGCCGGGTCAGTCCGCGATCGGCAGGTAGACCCTGTTGCCGGTCGCCGCGAACTCGGCGGACTTCGCCGCCATGCCCGCCTCGATCTCGTCCGCCTTCAGGTCGCCGCCGTGCTCGCGGCGGATGTCCTGGGAGATCTTCATCGAGCAGAACTTCGGGCCGCACATGGAACAGAAGTGCGCGGTCTTCGCCGGCTCGGCCGGGAGCGTCTCGTCGTGGAACTCGCGGGCCGTGTCCGGGTCGAGAGCCAGGTTGAACTGGTCCTCCCAGCGGAACTCGAAGCGCGCGTCCGACAGGGCGTCGTCCCACTCCTGGGCGCCCGGGTGCCCCTTGGCCAGGTCGGCCGCGTGCGCGGCGATCTTGTAGGTGATGACGCCGGTCTTGACGTCGTCGCGGTTGGGCAGGCCCAGGTGCTCCTTGGGCGTGACGTAGCAGAGCATCGCCGTGCCCCACCAGGCGATCATCGCGGCGCCGATGCCCGAGGTGATGTGGTCGTACGCCGGCGCGACGTCCGTGGTCAGCGGGCCGAGCGTGTAGAACGGCGCCTCCTCGCAGATCTCCTGCTGGAGGTCGATGTTCTCCTTGATCTTGTGCATGGGCACGTGACCCGGGCCCTCGATCATGGTCTGCACGTTGTGGCTCTTGGCGATCTTGTTCAGTTCGCCCAGCGTCTTCAGCTCGGCGAACTGCGCTGCGTCATTGGCGTCCGCGATCGAGCCGGGGCGCAGGCCGTCACCCAGCGAGTACGTCACGTCGTACGCGGCGAGGATCTCGCAGAGCTCCTCGAAGTTCGTGTAGAGGAAGTTCTCCTTATGGTGTGCCAGGCACCACGCGGCCATGATCGAGCCGCCGCGGGAGACGATGCCGGTCTTGCGGCGGGCGGTCAGCGGCACGTACGGGAGCAGCACGCCGGCGTGGACCGTCATGTAGTCGACGCCCTGCTCGGCCTGCTCGATGACCGTGTCCTTGTAGATCTCCCAGGTCAGCTCCTCGGCCCTGCCGTCTACCTTCTCCAGGGCCTGGTAGAGCGGCACGGTGCCGATCGGCACGGGAGAGTTGCGCAGCACCCACTCGCGGGTGGTGTGGATGTTGCGGCCGGTGGAGAGGTCCATGACCGTGTCGGCACCCCAGCGGGTCGCCCAGGTCATCTTCTCGACCTCCTCCTCGATGGACGAGGTGACCGCGGAGTTGCCGATGTTGGCGTTGACCTTCACCAGGAACTTCTTGCCGATGATCATCGGCTCGATCTCCGGGTGGTTCACGTTCGCGGGCAGCACGGCGCGACCTGCGGCGATCTCCTCGCGCACGACCTCGGGGGAGACGTTCTCGCGGATCGCGACGTACTCCATCTCCGGGGTGATCTCACCGCGGCGGGCGTACGCGAGCTGCGTGACGGCCTGGCCGCCACGGCCGCGGCGCGGCAGGCGCGGACGGCCCGGGAAGACCGCGTCGAGGTTCTTGAGGCCGCCGCGCGGCGAGGTGTGCTTGATGCCGTCGTCCTCGGGGCGCACGGGACGGCCCGCGTACTCCTCGGTGTCGCCGCGGCCGATGATCCAGTTCTCGCGCAGCGGCTGCAGACCCCGTCGGACATCCGTCTCGATCTGCGGGTCGGTGTACGGACCGGACGTGTCGTAGAGCGTCACGTCCTTGCCGTTGGTGAGATGGACCTGGCGAACCGGCACCCGAATGTCGGGGCGGGAGCCCGCCACGTAGCCCTTGTGCCAGCCCGGCTGGCGCTCGGTCTGGCCGTCGGCGTCCTGGCCGACGGCAGGCGTGCGTGCGTCCTGAATGGTCATGAGACCTGATCTCCCTACGCCGGCATTACCCGGTAACAGGTTCGGCGGTCGGCGCAGCCTCTTCCCGTACGCACGTCGTGCCGTACGGTGATCAGCGCCCTCTCAGCCCGGTGCTCCGAGCTCCCGCGTTGTGCAAAGGTGCCCCCACGCTAGCGTCATCTGTGGCGTGCTGAACAGTGGGCCCCCTCAACTCTTGCGATGATCAGCCGGTGACATCCTCGACTCAGCCCCCCGACGAGCCCGCCGAGCCCACAGGTCACACTGGCCACGCACATGCCGATCACGGGCACGCGCACGGCCATTCCCACGGCCACGGGCCTGCGGCTCCCGTCTCGAAGCACCTTCGCAAGGTCATCGCAGCCGTGCTGATCCCCTTCGCCACGGCCGTGTTCGTCGGCATGGCGGTGCTCTGGCCAGGCGGCGCCCCCGCACACGAGCGCTCGGGCGTGGGCTTCGACCGCCAGACCGAGCAGGGCCGGGTGGTTCGGCTCGAACAGGTCGACTGCAAATCCGTGAACGCCTCGCAGGTGCCGCCAACGGCCAACCCCTCGACACCGGAGGGCCGCGAGGCACAGGCCGCACAGACCGGCCAGTGCAAGAAGGCCACCGTCGAAGTCGGCACGGGGCGCGACAAGGGACGCACCTTCATCGAGGTCGTCCAGCCGGGGGCGCCCCGACAACTGGCGGACGGTCAGGAAGTGGTCGTCGCCTACGCCCCCGATGCGCCCCGGGACCTGCAGTACTCCGTGATCGACGTGAACCGCAAGATCCCACTGGCAGTACTGGCAGGCATCTTCGCCCTGGTGGTGGTCCTGGTGGGGAGGATGCGCGGCCTGTTCGCGCTGATCGCCCTCGTCATCAGCTTCGCCGTGCTGACCCTGTTCATCCTGCCGGCGATCCTTCAGGGCTCGAACCCGCTGGTCGTCGCGGTCATCGGGGCGAGCGCCATCATGCTGATCGCGCTCTATCTGTGCCACGGACTGACCGCCCGCACCTCCGTCGCGGTCCTCGGGACGCTCGTCTCACTGCTGCTGATCGGACTGCTGGGCTCGGTCTTCATCGACTGGGCGTTCCTCACCGGCAACACCGACGACAACACCGGGCTGATCCACGGGCTCTACCCGGACATCGACATGAGTGGTCTGCTGCTCGCGAGCATCATCATCGGGTCGCTCGGCGTACTCGATGACGTGACGGTCACTCAGACCTCAGCGGTCTGGGAACTCCACCACGCGGACCCGGCGATGGGGCCGCGTTCCCTGTACCGCGCGGCCATCCGCATCGGCCGAGACCACATCGCATCGGTGGTCAACACCCTCGTGCTGGCCTACGCGGGCGCGGCCCTGCCCCTGCTGCTGCTGTTCTCGATCGCGAACAGCAGCGTGGGCGCGGTGGCCAACAGCGAGCTCGTCGCGGTGGAGATCGTACGGACCCTCGTGGGCTCGATCGGCCTGGTGGCCTCGGTCCCGGTCACGACGGCGCTGGCGGCGCTCGTGGTGTCCGCCGACCGGCCGGCGGGCACGGCCGGTAGTACGAAGGCGGCCGCCCCGGGTGCCGGGCGGGGGAGCCGGGGCCGGGGTAGGCGGCGCAAGCGCTGAGACCGGCTGTCAGCCGGCGTTCTGCTCGTTCTGCCGGGACTCGGCGAGGATCCTGTCGAGCGCTTCGTCGAGGCTCACCTCGAAGTCGCCGAGGCTGCGCTCCTGACCGAGCGGAACCAGCCGGTCGGTGCGGTCGAGGAAGGCGACCAGGGGTGCCGCACCGGCCCGGAAGAGGGCGCGGTCGCTGCCGACCTGGAGCCGGATGTGGACGTCCGACAGCTCCTCGGACGAGGCCGGAGCGATGTGGACGTCGCCTTCCCCGCACGGCTTGTTGATGCCGTCGAGCAGGAGCTCCCGCCCGAACGCCCAGGTCACCGGCGCGTCCCCGGGGAGGTGGAAGGTCAGCCGTACCGCGTACGGGTCGCCGGCGTCGTACCGGAGCTCCACCGGGATCCGGAACGAGAGTTCCTCGGAAACGAGGAAGCTCATCATGACTTCTGCCTGTACCGACTCGCGCATTGCCTACCCCGCTGTTGTGGAAGTGGCCAGGAATAACCCCCCGGGACCCCCTTGACAAGATTGGTGGAAGCGCTAGCGGATCACAAGGAGTGAGTTTTCAGATACTGATAGAGAAGGAGAGGGTACTCAGCAGCGCGCCTACTTCACTCCGTAGCCGATCGACTACCCACGGCAATCTTCCTTGCTGATGGAAGGGAAGAGAAATGGCCATCGTCGCGGCGGCGTCGCCGGCGGTGATCGGAATGGCGGCGCATACCGTGCCCAGCGCGTACTCCTGACGCTCGGTCACGGGTTCCATGCGCCCCAGGGAACCGATCTTCTGCTCCAGGGCGCGCTGGTCCCGCACGGTGTAGGGGGTGATGGCCTCGACCGGATGGCGGTCGTAGTAGTCCCGGCGCGTCTCCTCGTCGAGCTGAGCCAGCAGGCACTGCCCGATCGCGTGCGCGTGGCCGGTCGCCCGGAAGTCGGCCCACTCCTCGACGGCCGGATCGGCCGGGGTGTCCGACACACCCACGACCTCGATTTCACCCTCGCGGAAAACCGCGAAGTAGACGGGGGCCCCGACCGCATCACGGAAGTGCGCGAGCGAATCGCGGATCATGGTGCGACGTTTCTGCTGCAATCCACCGGCCGCCAGCCGTCCGGCCGCGGCCCCGAGAACGAACACGCCACCCTCACGGCGTAGGTACCCCTCGTGCGTGAGCGTCCGCAGCAGGTGGTACGCGGTGGGAAGCGGGAGCCCGGCCTCACGCGCCAGTTGCTTCGCCGGGGCTCCCCCGCTATGGGACCCGGCTGCTTCGAGCAGCCTCAGCGCCCGCTGGACCGAGCCGATCAGGGTCGGCACACCGGCATTGTGAACCGGAGACAAGGACTCACCCCCAGGCGTGGCGGCGGGCCGTGGAAGCCCACCCGGCGGGGGCCGCCCCCGCGCATGCCGCGTCCCGGGACCGTGCTCGTTCCTGCGTGGCATGGCCGCGAGTCGGAGCGGCCGTACCGGCGTTCGCACCCAGGGGGACGGCGCAGACTGCACTCTAGCGACCGCGTCCCGCCCGGTGAGCGGACCAGAGCCCCGCGTTAGGCCACCCGGGTTAATGCCCGGGTGGCTCGAACCGGAGCCCGCAGCCCCCCGCTACCACTCCCGGGACGAGGACTTCGCGCTGCTACCACCGAACTTCTTCACCAGGAGGACCAAGCCGCCGACCAGTCCGACGAAGAGCAGCGCCTTGAAGGCAAACCCGATCAGGGCACCGAGGATGCTCGTGATGACGCCGCCGAAGACGAAGAGCACCAGAAGCGGGATCGCGACCCACTTCACCCACCAGGGCATGCCTGCCAGTGTTTCCCGGATGCCGTCCATGTCCTCGACCTCTTCCTCTTCCGCGTCCCCGTCGGTGACGTCCGTTTCCTGCCTTCGATGCTAGGAGGACGCGCCTGCGGACGGGGGCCCGCGAGCCCCCGGACTCCCCTGATCCTGCCCCTAGGGGGATCCGGGGGCCGACCCTCACCTGCGTCGTGGTCACGCCTCCGGCGGGGAGAACACCACCAGCACCTTCAGGTCCTCGGTGATGTGGTGGAACTTGTGCGGCACGCCGGCCGGCACGTAGACGACGCTGCCCCGGGCCACGGTAGTCGTCTCCTCACCGACCGTGATCGAGGCACGGCCGCTGACCACGAAGTACACCTCGTCCTGGCGGTGCGGCTGCTGCGGGTCGCTCTGGCCGGCATCGAGTGCGTACAGCCCGACCGACATGTTCCGCTCGCGCAGGAACTGCAGGTAGGCGCCGTCGTTGGCGAGCCGCTCCGCTTCGAGCTCGTCCAGCCGGAAGGCCTTCATCGTCGTTGTGCCCCTCGTGTTCTCGCGGTCGGGATCGGCAGATCCGCCGATATACCACCTGGATCTTCTCTGCCACGATCAGACACATGACGAATTTCGTAGTCAAGACGCTGGCGAACGCGGCCGCCCTCGCCGTCGCCATCTGGCTGGTATCGGGCATCACGCTCGACGACGGAAGCCCCTTGGGGCGCCGAACGCTGACGCTGGTCCTCGTCGCCCTGGTCTTCGGCCTGGTCAACCTCATCGTCAAGCCGGTGGTGAAGCTCCTCTCGCTGCCGCTGTTCGTCCTCACCCTCGGCCTGTTCACCCTCGTCGTGAACGCGCTGATGCTGCTCCTGACGTCGTGGCTCGCCCAGCTGCTCGAGCTCAGCTTCCACGTCGAGAACTTCTGGAGCGCGCTGCTCGGCGGCGTGATCATCTCCGTCGTGTCCTGGGCCGTGAACCTGGCCCTGCCCGAGAAGAACTGAGCGGAGCGACCGTGTACCGCGTGTGCTTCGTCTGTACGGGCAACATATGCCGCTCGCCCATGGCCGAGTCGGTCTTCCGCGCCCGTGTCGCGGAGGCAGGACTCGACGGCTTGGTCGAGGTGGACAGCGCCGGAACCGACGGCTGGCACGAGGGTGACAGGGCGGACCCGCGCACCATCACCGTCCTGGAGGCCGCAGGGTACGAGCAGAGCCACCGGGCCCGGCAGTTCCACCCCTCGTGGTTCGCCGCCCTGGACCTCGTCATCGCGCTGGACGGGGGGCACCTGCGCACGCTGCGGGCGCTGGCTCCCAGCGCCGAGGACGCAGCGAAGGTCCGGCTGCTGCGGTCCTACGACCCGGCCGCGCCGGCCGGCGCCGACGTACCGGATCCCTACTACGGCTCCCTCGACGGGTTCGAGGAGTGCCTGCGGCTCGTCGAGGCGGCCTGCCCCGGCCTGCTGGAGGCCGCTCAGGGGGCCCTGAACCCAAAGGAGCACGTCGCGTGACCGACCGCGCGAACGACCACGTCCCGGAAACGGCTCCGCAGACGGCACCCGGACCGGGCGACGGCACCCGGGCCGTGCGCGCCGGGTTGCCCGCCCCGGTGAAGAACGAACCGGCCCTACCCGGCCCCGTCTTCGCGGCTCACTTCCATCTCCCCGGCGACGTCGCGGGCCCGTACGCCTACGGCAGGGACACCAACCCCACCTGGACCCTCCTGGAGCAGGCCATCGGGGAACTGGAGGCCCCCGGCCGGGAGCGCGTGGACACCGTCGTCTTCGCCTCCGGCATGGCCGCCGTCTCCGCCGTCCTCTTCTCGCAGGCCCGTGCCGGCGACACCGTCGTCCTACCCGACGACGGCTACCAAGCACTGCCGCTGGTCCGGGAGCAGCTGGAGGCGTACGGGATCCACGTCCGGACCGCCCCGACCGCCGGCGACGGCCAGCTCGCCGTCCTCGACGGGGCCCGGTTGCTGTGGATCGAGACGCCGTCCAACCCCGGACTCGACGTGTGCGACGTACGGCGCCTGGCCGACGCGGCTCACGCGGGCGGCACCCTGGTCGCCGTCGACAACACCCTCGCCACCCCGCTCGGGCAGCGGCCACTGGAGCTCGGAGCGGACTTCTCTGTGGCCAGCGGCACCAAGGGGCTCACCGGTCACGGCGACCTCCTCCTCGGCTACGTCGTCTGCCGCGATGCCGAGCTCGCTGCCGGGATCCGCCGCTGGCGCAAGATCATCGGAGCGATCCCGGGGCCCATGGAGGCCTGGCTCGCCCACCGCTCCCTGGCCACCATCCAGCTGCGCGCGCAGCGCCAGTGGGCCAACGCCCTGGCGGTCGCGGAGGCCCTGGCCGGCCGCTCCGAGGTGGCCGGGCTGCGCCACCCGGGGCTGACCTCGGACCCGTCCCACGCCACGGCCGCCCGGCAGATGCGCGGATTCGGCTCAGTCGTTTCCTTCGCCCTGCCCGACCGCGCCTTCGCCGAACGCTTCCTCGCCGCACTGCACCTCGTCGAGGACGCCACCAGCTTCGGCGGCGTGCGCTCCACCGCCGAGCGGCGGGGACGGTGGGGCGGCGACCCGGTCCCGGAGGGCTTCATCCGCTTCTCCGCCGGCGCCGAGGACACGGAGGACCTGGTCTCGGACGTACTGCGCGCCCTTGACGCCGCAGGGGTCGACCGGGGTTGAGCCACCCTGCCGCCAGCGCTGAAGGCGGTCCGAGCCTCCCCCCTCCTGGCTCGGACCGCCCCGGGTTCCCGCGCGAAGAACCACGCGCTCAAGGCTAGTTGACCCAGCGTCAGAGTCCAATCACGGTAACGACAGGTTCCTATCGACATATTTATAGTGGAAGGCCCACCGAGAGGGGGCCTCTCATGGACCTGGCCCTGCTGCGCACCTTCGTCGCCGTACACCGGGCCGGCTCGTTCACCCGTGCCGCCGCACTCCTCGGGCTGTCCCAGCCCGCCGTCACGTCCCAGATCCGCACCCTCGAACGCCAGCTGGGCCGTCCACTGTTCCACCGGCGGGCGCGCGGGGTCACCCCCACAGCCGTAGGGGACGAACTCGCCCACAAGGCCGCCCCGCACCTCGACGCCCTCCTGCAGATCACCGAAGCCGAACGGGAGGTTGCCGGAGCCGCGCGCACCCTGCACCTGGCCGGCCCCCCGGAGTTCCTGTGCCTGCGCGTCCTGCCCGCCCTCGCGCCCCTCGTCGGCCAGGGCCACACCCTGCGGACCACCCTGCGGACCGGAGCCGAAGAGACCCTCGACGGGCTCGCCGCCGGCCACCACGACCTCGTCGTCACCACCGCCCGACCGCGGGGCGAACTCTTCACCGCCATCGCACTGTGCGACGAGGAGCACGTACTGGTCGCCGCGCCCTACTGGGCCGCCCTGGTGGACCCTGACCGACTGCGCGACAGCGGTCCCGCCACCCTCGACGGCATTCCGCTCGTAGAGGTCCACGAGAGCCTTCCGCTCGTCACCCGCTACTGGGCAGCCGTCTTCGAGGCCCGGCCCGACACCCGGCAGCCCGATGCCGCCACCGTGGTCGTGCCCGACCTGCGGGCCGTGCTCGAATGCGTCCGGGCCGGTGCCGGACTCGCCGTCCTGCCCCGCTACCTGTGCCAGAGCGCCCTCGACAGCGGACAGGTCGTGGCTCTGCTGGAGCCCGCCGTGCCTCCGCTGCGGACCTGGTTCCTCGTCGTACGCACCGGGAGCCTCTCCCTGGCCCACCTCTCCCGCGCCCACGAGCGGCTGCTGCGCGCCGCCGCGCAGTGGTGAGCGTTCCGGTTCCGGCCCGCAGCGCGTTTCAGAGGCGCAGTCCTGGGCCACTCTTCTCCCATGACCGAACGTCCCGTGGTCAAACGCACCGCCCGCGCGATCCTGCTCGACGGTGACGACCTGATCCTCATCAAGCGCACCAAGCCCGGCGTCGACCCCTATTGGCTGACCCCCGGCGGGGGAGTCGAGCCCTCGGACGAGACCGTCGTGGACGCCCTCCACCGCGAGGTCCACGAGGAGCTCGGCGCAAAGATCACCGATGTGGTGCCCTGCTTCGTCGACACCGTCGAGCACATCGCCGACGGGGGAGTGACCGGCGTGAAGGTGCAGCACTTCTTCGTCTGCCGGCTCGCCTCGATGGACCCTGCCGAGCGGCACGGCCCCGAGGTGGACCAGCCCGAGGGGACGTACGAGATCGTGCGGGTGCCGTTCAGCCGGGTCGGCATCGCCGCCGTTCACCTCGTGCCGCTGTCCTTGCGCCACTACCTGGACGGCAACATCGAGGGTGTGCGTGCCATGCATGCTCCCGACCTGGGCTGATCCGGGCCTCCAGAAGGCGGGCGCCCGCCGGTGCCGGTGTCAGCCGGCGACGTCCGCCAGTTCCTCGACCGCGTCGTAGCGGATCCGCTCCCGGGGAATGCCGATCCGCTCGAGCTCACCCACACCACTGCGGATCATCGCCGGCGGCCCCGAGACGAAGGCGTCGTACGAGCTCCACGGGCCGTGCCGGCCGATCGCCTGCGGCAGCTGCCCCTGCAGCCCCTCACCGACCACCGGGCGCACCGACAGCCACGGGTGCGAGCGCTGGAGCCCCAGCAGCGTGTCCTTGTCGTACAGGTCCCCGTCCGTGCGCGCCCCGAAGAACACCTCCACCGGGCGCCGTTCGCCATGCACCGCCACATCCTCGATCAACGCCTTGATCGGAGCGATACCGGTCCCGCCGGCCAGGCACAGCATCCCGTTGTCGGTGCTGTGGTCCACCACCATCGATCCGGCCGGCGGCCCGAGCCGCAGCACGTCGCCGGGGCGGGCGTGACGTACGAGGGCGTTGGAGACCCAGCCAGCCGGGACGGCCTTGACGTGGAAGGACAGCAGGCCGTCGGCGCGCGGGGCCGAGGCGAACGAGTAGTGCCGCCAGACCCTCGGCCACCACGGGGTCTCCAGGCTCGTGTACTGGCCCGCCAGGAAGGCGTACGGCTGGTCGGGGCGAACGGTCAGCACCGCGATGTCGGGCGTGCGCAGCTCGTGCGAGACCACCTCGGCGTGCCACCACGCAGGGGACCGCAGCTCGTCCTCGGCGGCAGCATCGATCATGATCTGGGAGATGGCGGTATAGGCCCGCACCCATGCGGCCTCCACCTCCGGTCCCCAGGTGTTCTGGGCGTACCGGGACAGTGCCCCGATGAGGGCCTCGCCCACCACCGGATAGTGGCCCGCAAGCGTGCCGTATTTGCGGTGTCCGGTGCCCAGCCGCTGCAGGTAGGGCGTGAGGACCGCCGGGTTGTCGATGTGTTCGGCCGCGGTGAGCAGCGCCTTCAGCAGCCTGTCGCGCTGGACGTCCATCGCGGCCGGGAACATGCCCCGTACCTCCGGGTGCCCGGCGAACACCAGGGCGTAGAAGTACGAGGTCACCCGGTCGGCAATGGGTGCGACCTCCTCCAGCGTCCGGCGGACGAGTACCGCGTCCGGGGAGGGCTCGGCCTGACTGCCCCCGGACGGTATCCGGACCGTCCCTCTGGCCGATCTGGTGGGCGGAGCGTCCATGCGGTGCCTCGCTTCGAACATCTCGGTCGGTAAAGCACGCCACGGCCTTTGAATCCGTGGTTCCGGGGCTCACAGACTGCCAGCCGACCCAGACACTCGCGGGGGAATGAAGAAATCCCCCGTTTCGAACCCACTTTCCTCTTAAGATGCCTCAACTCCCGGGCGTGCCGCGGCAACGAGCTGGTATGCGTCGCGCAGGTCCCGCCCTTCGTAGACGTACGTGGCACGCTCGGCCAAGGCGGGCCGGGCATTGACCGCCACCGACACCGGCACCGCGTCGAAGAGCACCGCGTCGGTCGCCGAGTCTCCGTACGCCACGCAGTCCGCCCGGCCGACCCCGAACCGGGAGCACAGCCGGTCGGCCACGGTGACCTTGTCCTTGGGCGTCAGGATCCCGGTCACGTCCACGGGCCGGGTGAACGGGACTTCGGGGAACACCGAGCCGTGGGCGGCGTGCGCACCCCACTCCAGCAGCAGCTCCACGAAGAACGACGGCGACAGTGAAATCACCGCGCAGTAGTCGCCCCGCTCGCGGATCTCCTGCCACACGTCGCGGATCCCGGCCAGCCAGGGAGAGCCGTCGAACGCCGCTCGGACATGCACAGGTGTCAACCCGGCCCAGAGTGCGTGGGCCGCCACCGAGAACTCCTGGGGGCCGATCTCACGGGCTCCGAACGAACGCTCCAACTCGGCGATCTCCGCGCCCAGGCCGAGCTGCCGGGAAAGCTCCACCGGTGCTGCCGAGCCGTACATCAGGGTGCCGTCGAGGTCGAAGAGGTGCAACAGCGTCATGGCAGTGCAGGCTAGCCGCTGGTTCACGTGAAACGGTCTGTTTCACGTGAAACCACGGTTCTGGTTTCACGTGAAACATCGTGCGGTTTCACGTGAAACATCAGACCGATCGGCGCCGAACATCGCCCGAATTCCCCTGGACGCACACTCACCAGTGATCCAATCTGGGCCCGTGACACCACCACACCTCACCGACCTGCCGATCCGTGCGCTGACGGTGGATGATCTCCGTCGCTGCGCCAACCTCTCCGAAGACCGCGGGTGGCCCCGCGAGGACCACAAGTGGGGCTTGCTCCTCGCCGCAGGCAAGGGCTACGGGGTCGACGCCCCCGACGGGCGGGGGCTAGCCGCAGCCTGTGTCGTCACCTCCTACGGGCACACCTACGACAAGCCCGAGCTGGCCGCGATCGGAATGGTCCTCGTGGCCGACCGGTACGCCCGCCAGGGACTGGGGCGCCGCCTGATGACGCACCTGTGCGACGACGTCCTCAAGGGCGTCCCGCTCGCTCTCCACGCCACGCCCTACGGCCGCCCCCTCTACGAGGAGCTCGGCTTCACCACCACGGGCCGGGCCGAGATGCTCCGGGGAACCTTCCGCCCCGATCCCGCAGCCCCGCGGCCGGGCAACACCACCGTCAGGCCCGCCGCCGCCGAGGACATCGCACGGATCCTCCGTCTGGACGCCGAGGTCTTCGGCGCCGACCGGACCCACCTGATCACGCGGCTCCCGGCCTTCGCGGACCGGCTCATGGTCGCCGAGGACGGCGCGGGCAACCTCACCGGGTACGCAGCGATCTGGCCCAACATGGAGACACATGTGATCGGACCGTTGATCGCCCGCGACACGGCATGCGCGCAGGCTCTCGTCACCGCCCTCGCCGCCACCACCCACAGGCCCCTGCGCACAGATGTCGATGTCCGCCACGAAGACCTCATCGGCTGGCTCAAGCAGCGTGGCCTGGCCTCCGTAGCCCACAACGCGGTCATGACCCGCGACATCCCCGGACTGCCCGGTGACTGGACCCGACGCTGGGCCCCGCTGACCGTGGCCGCCGGCTGAGAAAGGAGACGCCTCCATGTCCGACACCGCCGAGCTCGCCATCCGGCCGGCGACCGAGGAAGACCTGCCGGCCATCGTCGCGATGCTGGCCGACGATCCCCTCGGCGCCACGCGCGAATCCCCGGACGATCTCACGCCGTACCTCGCCGCGTACCGGCGCCTGGCCGCAGACCCCCACCAGCACGTGGTCGTGGCGGTCCGCGCCCGGCGGGTCGTGGGGACGCTCCAGCTGACCATCGTCCCGGGCCTGTCCCGCAAAGGGGCCACCCGCTCCATCATCGAAGGCGTCCGCGTCCACGCCGACGAGCGCGGCAGCGGCCTGGGTACCCGGTTCATCGAATGGGCGATCGAACAGTCCCGTCGGGAGGACTGCCAACTGGTCCAGCTCACTTCCGATGTGACCCGTGCCGACGCCCACCGCTTCTACGAGCGGCTCGGCTTCACGCCGTCCCACATCGGCTTCAAGCTCACTCTCTGATCGCTCACGGCAGGCCGGGCCCTGGCGTGGCCCGGCCCAGTGGAAGCCAGCCGACGGCCGGATCCGCCGCGACCGGCCGCGGGTCAGCCGATCCCCCGCCAACCCTGCGGGTCCACCCCGCCCGGAACCGGGGCCTCGGCGTCGTACGGCCGCCTCGTGAACACGAACGACGCCAGGTCGAGGTGGCTCACCGAGCCGTCGGCCCGCCGGACCGCCTTCAACGTCTCCCCCGCGTAGTAGCCGTTCAGGCCCCGCCAGCTGCCGTCCGACTCCGCCCGGAACCGGGCCGCGCGGCCCATCGCGCCCGCGGGGCCCAGTTCCAGCTCCCCGTTCGACCTCAGCCGGACCACGTGCGCCGCCGGTCCCCAGTACCAGGGACCGCACAGCTCCAGTGCCACCGGGTCCGCCTCGCCGAAGGGCTTCCACGGCTCCGGGAAGCGCGGTTCGGCGTCCGCAACGAGGGTCAGCAGGTCAGCGGCCACGGTCCCGGCCGGCAGCCCCGACGTGCAGTTCGCCAGCACCACGGCCACGACGTCCTCGGCCTGGTTCAGCCACAGGCCGGCGACGAAGCCCGGCAGCGAGCCGCAGTGCCCCACGAGCCGGCGCCCGCCGCTCTCCGTCAGCTGCAGCCCCAGCCCGTACCCGAACTCGGCGAGTCCCGGCTCGCCGGGCGCCGCGGCGGCGGCCATCTCCCGGACCGCCCCGACAGCGAGCACCTGCTCGTCCCCGTGCAGCAGGAACTGCCCGAACCGCGCCAAGTCCCGTGTGGTGGACCACAACTGACCCGCCGGCGCCATCAGGCCCAGGTCCTCCGGGGGCTCGGGCATCAGCACATCGGCCCACGGATGGACGGCCCAGCCGTCCGCGTACGGCGCCTGCGGCTGCACGGTCGTCCGGTCCAGCCCCAGCGGCTCCAGCACCTCGGTGCGCAGTACCTCTTCCCAGGGCTTGCCGCGCACCGCCTCCACGAGCGAACCCAGCAGTGTGTAGCCGGGGTTGGAGTAGTGGTGGCGCGTGCCGGGCTCGAAGAGGAACGGCTCCGCCCCCAGGACGTCGGAGAGCTCCGGGCGCAGCGAGGCGGAACTCCGTTCCCACCATTCACCGGGTGTCTCCGCGGCCAACCCGCCCGAATGGGCCAGCAGCTGCCGGACGGTCACCTCTCCGGCGCCGGTCCCGGGCAGGTGCTTTTCCAAGGGGTCACCGAGCGCCAGCAGTCCCTCGTCGCGCAGCCGCATCACCAGGACGGCGGTGAAGGTCTTGGTGATCGATCCGATCCGGTACTGCACGTTCCCGTCCGGGCCGTGCCCGCCGGCCGGGCTCGGGGCCCCCTCCCAGACCAGGGCGCCTCCGCGCGCCACGGCGGCGACCACCGAGGGCGCCCGGCCCTCGCTCTGGGCGACGGCGATCCGGTGCCCGAGGGCACGCCGGGTGGAAGGAAGCAAGTGCGGGTCTTCAGGCAAGGCGTCCATGCCCGGATGCTACGTGTTGGCCATGTCCACGAACCGCGAGTAATGGCCCTGGAAGGCGACCGTGATCGTCGCCGTGGGGCCGTTTCGGTGCTTGGCCACGATCAGGTCGGCCTCGCCCGCGCGCGGTGACTCCTTCTCGTACGCGTCCTCGCGGTGCAGCAGGATCACCATGTCGGCGTCCTGCTCGATCGAGCCCGACTCACGCAGGTCGGAGACCATCGGCTTCTTGTCGGTGCGCTGCTCGGGACCACGGTTCAGCTGGGACAGCGCGATCACCGGTACCTCCAGCTCCTTGGCCAACAGCTTGAGGTTTCGGGACATGTCCGAGACCTCCTGCTGGCGGCTCTCGGGCCGGCGGGAGCCGCCCGACTGCATCAGCTGGAGGTAGTCGATGACCACCAGGGCCAGGTTGTTGCGCTGCTTCAGGCGCCGGCACTTCGCCCGGATCTCCATCATCGACAGGTTGGGGGAGTCGTCGATGTACAGCGGGGCAGCGGAGACGTCCGGCATACGGCGGGCCAGCCGGGTCCAGTCGTCGTCCGTCATGGTGCCGGAGCGCATGTGGTGCAGGGCGACGCGGGCCTCTGCGGACAGCAGGCGCATCGCGATCTCGTTGCGCCCCATTTCGAGGGAGAAAATCACGCTCGGCAGGTTGCTCTTGATGGAGCAGGCACGGGCGAAGTCCAGCGCGAGCGTCGACTTGCCCATGGCGGGGCGGGCCGCGATGACGATCATCTGGCCCGGGTGCAGGCCGTTGGTGAGCGAGTCGAGGTCCGTGAACCCGGTCGGGACGCCGGACATCTGGCCGCTGCGCGAGCCGATGGCCTCGATCTCGTCGAGCGCGCCCTCCATGATGTCGCCGAGCGGCAGGTAGTCCTCGGAGGTCCGCTGCTCGGTGACGGCGTAGATCTCGGCCTGGGCGCTGTTGACGATCTCGTCGACGTCGCCGTCGGCCGCGTATCCCATCTGTGTGATCTTCGTTCCGGCGGCGACGAGGCGGCGCAGGACCGCACGCTCGTGGACGATCTCCGCGTAGTACGAGGCGTTGGCAGCCGTGGGCACCGACTGGACCAGCGTGTGCAGGTACGAGACGCCGCCGACCTTACCGATCTCGCCGCGTCGGGTCAGCTCGGCGCCGACCGTGATCGGGTCGGCGGGCTCGCCCTTGGCGTACAGGTCGAGGACGGCCTGGTAGATGGTCTCGTGCGACGGCCGGTAGAAGTCGTGACCCTTGATGATCTCGACGACGTCCGCGATGGCGTCCTTGGACAGCAGCATGCCGCCGAGCACCGACTGCTCGGCGTCGAGGTCCTGCGGCGGAACGCGCTCGAAGCCTCCGCCGTCCCAGGAGCCGCCCTCGCGTCCTCGCTCGTGTTGCTCTTCCCCACGGCCGCGGCTGTCGGCGCCGCGGCGCGAGCGGGTGGGCAGACGGTCGCCGGGACCGCTGTCGGCCCAAGGGTCGTCCATGGGCTCGGGCATACTCACCGGCCCGCCTCCTCACGTCCGCAGCGCGGACCTCACCATGCCGCTCTCTCCGGGGCACGGCCCTGACATTTGGGACACCCGGGACGGCAGTCAGCCGGTCGGGCAACGCACAACGGTAGGGCCGAGAGCGGCGTCAGCCAATCTTGTTATCCACAGGCTGTGTGGATGAGATGTGGATGACGGACGCAATGCTGTGGGTAACTCGCCGGAAGCTGTGCACGGACCAGGGGACGGCGCTGTGGACAAAATCACCTGACCTACCCAACCACCTAGCCTGACCTGCACATTCTTCCTCCACCGGCTGTGGGGGAGAAATTTCTTGGCCGCGGTGCCGAGATCGCCTCCGACAGGTTGTCGCGCACACCGGAACCGATCATTCAGTAAGGACCACAGCGCAGTTGTGTCTCTTACCTGTGGAAGATTAGATTGAGCACATGACACAGGCCCTGGACACACCGAAGGCTCCACCGAGACGGCACGACCGAGAGATCCTGACTCTCGCCGTGCCGGCCTTCGGCGCGCTCGTCGCGGAGCCCCTCTTCGTGCTGGCCGACAGCGCCATCGTGGGGCACCTGGGCACCTCCCAGCTGGCCGGACTCGGCGTCGCCGCGGCCCTCCTGACGACCGCCGTCAGCGTGTTCGTCTTCCTCGCCTACGCCACCACCGCGGCCGTCTCCCGCCGCGTCGGCTCGGGCGACCTGGGAGCCGCGCTCCGACAGGGCATGGACGGCATCTGGCTCGCCCTCCTCCTGGGCGCGGCCGTCGTCGCCCTCGCGCTTCCCACAGCACCCTGGCTGGTCTCGGCCTTCGGGGCCTCCGACACCATCGCCCCCTACGCGATCACCTATCTGCGGATCTCCGCCTTCGGCATCCCTGCCATGCTCGTGGTCCTGGCGGCCACGGGCGTGCTCCGCGGCCTCCAGGACACCCGGACCCCGCTGTACGTGGCCGTGGCCGGCTTCGCCCTCAACGCGGCCCTCAACGCCGCTCTCGTCTACGGAGCCGGCCTCGGCATCGCGGGCTCCGCCTGGGGCACCGTCATCGCCCAGTGCGCCATGGCCGCCGCCTACCTCTACGTGGTGATCCGCGGCGCCCGGAAGCACGGAGCCTCGCTGCGCCCCGATGCGACGGGCATCCGGGCCTGCGCCCAGGCCGGAGTACCGCTGCTGATCCGCACCCTGTCCCTGCGCGCCGTCCTGATGATCGCGACCGCCGTGGCCGCCCGGCTCGGCGACGCGGACATCGCCGCCCACCAGATCGTCCTCGCCCTGTGGAGCCTGCTCGCCTTCGCTCTGGACGCGATCGCCATTGCCGGACAGGCGATCATCGGCCGCTACCTGGGAGCCGGCGACGTCGGGGGCGCCAAAGCGGTCTGCCGCCGCATGGTGCAGTGGGGGATCGTCTCCGGTGCCGCCCTCGGGGCGCTGGTGGCCGTGGCCCGCCCCCTGATCGTGCCGTTGTTCACCACCGACCCGGTGGTGGAGGAGGCCCTGCTGCCCGCCCTGCTGGTCGTGGCCGTGTCCCAGCCCGTCGCCGGGGTGGTCTTCGTGCTCGACGGCGTCCTGATGGGCGCGGGTGACGGACGTTATCTGGCTTGGGCAATGCTGACGACGCTGGCCGTTTTCGCCCCGGCCGCCCTGCTCGTGCCGGTCGTCGGCGGCGGGCTGACGGCACTGTGGTGGGCCATGACCCTGATGATGCTGGTCCGGCTGGTGACCCTCCAGCTGCGCGCCCGCTCCGGCCGATGGGCCGTCGTCGGGGCGACCCGCTGAGTACCGGGCCGATGTTTCACGTGAAACCGCCGCCCCCTGCGGGCTGCCGATTTTCCACGTGAAACATCGGCCCCCGCCACCACCCCGCACCGAAGGCGGCAGAACGACGAAGGGCCGCACCCGGCGGGGTGCGGCCCTTCATGCGCAGCACTTAGGCGGCGACGACCTCGACGCCCACGTTCGCGGCGACCTCGGCGTGCAGACGCACGGAGACCTGGTACGAACCGAGGGTCTTGATCGGGGCAGCCAGCTCCACGCGGCGCTTGTCGACCTTCGGACCACCGGAAGCCTCGATCGCCGTGGCGATGTCGGCCGGGGTCACGGAGCCGAAGAGGCGGCCGGCGTCACCCGAGCGGGTGGCCAGGCGGACCTTCGTGCTCTCGAGCTGGGCCTTGACCTCGTTGGCCTGCTCGATGGTCGCGATCTCGTGGATCTTGCGGGCGCGGCGGATCTGCGCCACGTCCTTCTCGCCACCCTTGGTCCAGCGGATCGCGAAACCACGCGGGACCAGGTAGTTGCGAGCGTAACCGTCCTTGACGTCGACGACGTCGCCGGCGGCACCGAGGCCCGAGACCTCCTGGGTCAGGATGATCTTCATTAGTCGGTCACCCTTTCCTTATCGCGCGGTGGACGTGTAGGGCAGCAGCGCCATCTCACGGCTGTTCTTCACGGCCGTGGCGACGTCACGCTGGTGCTGCGTGCAGTTGCCGGTAACGCGGCGGGCACGGATCTTGCCGCGGTCGGAAATGAACTTCCGCAGCATGTTCGTGTCCTTGTAGTCCACGTACGCGGTCTTGTCCTTGCAGAATGCGCAGACCTTCTTCTTCGGCTTGCGCACAGGCGGCTTCGCCATGGTGTCTCTCCTGTGTGATCAAGAAGTGGGGGTGCGAGCTTCCCTAGAAGGGAGGCTCGTCCGAGTAGCCGCCGCCGGAGTTTCCACCCCAGCCACCGCCGCCACCCTGCTGGCCGCCGGCCGGCGCGCTGGACGCCCACGGGTCGTCGGAGGGGCCTCCGCCGCCCTGCGGGCCGCCGCTGGGGGCTCCGCCCCAGCCACCGCCACCGCCGCCGCCCTGCTGGCCGCCGCCGTACCCGCCCTGGCCACCCCGGCCCGTGGTCTTGGTGACCTTGGCCGTGGCGTTCTTCAGGCTGGGACCGACTTCCTCGACGTCCAGCTCGAAGACCGTGCGCTTGACACCCTCACGGTCCTCGTACGACCGCTGCCTCAGCCGACCCTGCACGACGACGCGCATGCCTCGCTGAAGGGACTCGGCGACGTTCTCCGCCGCCTGCCGCCACACCGAGCAGGTCAGGAACAGGCTCTCGCCGTCCTTCCACTCGTTCGTCTGACGGTCGAAGGTGCGGGGGGTGGACGCGACGCGGAACTTCGCGACCGCCGCACCCGAGGGGGTGAAGCGCAGCTCGGGGTCGTCGACGAGATTGCCGACGACCGTGATGACGGTCTCGCCTGCCATGGATGAACCTCTCGGCGGGGATTTGCTGCTGGCTGCTGTGCTACTCGAACCCGATTACCGCTGAACCGAGGTTCAGTGGGTCTCGGGGCGAAGGACCTTGGTCCGGAGAACCGACTCGTTCAGGTTCATCTGGCGGTCGAGCTCCTTGACGACCGCAGGCTCGGCCTGCAGGTCGATGACCGAGTAGATGCCCTCGGGCTTCTTCTTGATCTCGTAAGCGAGACGACGACGGCCCCAGGTGTCGACCTTCTCGACCTTTCCGTTGCCCTCGCGGACGACGGAGAGGAAGTTCTCGATCAGGGGGGCGACAGAGCGCTCCTCGAGATCGGGGTCGAGGATGACCATCACTTCGTAGTGACGCATGTGGAACCCACCTCCTTTGGACTCAGCGGCCACGGTCGTTCCGTGGCAGGAGGGTCGTGATGCGTGCCGCACGGCGTCTGAGAGCAGACACCGCGCAGACCGTACAGACTACCCCGCCGCCTCCTTCCGGTTGAAATCCGGCGCAGGAGGTCCACAATCTGTAGGCATCGGGTGTGCTCGGTGCTATGCCCCCGGCCCGGAGGTAGGCCCGCAGCACCTGTCCGCTTCAGCCAGGAGGTGCCTTTCGATGGCACAGGCAATGCGCTCGCAGCCCTCCATCTCGCTCCTCGCGACCGACGGCAAGCCCCATCCGCTGCAAGACACCCTGATGGCGATCACACTCGTCTGTGGCGCCGTGGCATGCATCACAGCATTTTTCGACAATCTGCACCTACTCACCTCCTGGTCCGGACTGGTCGGAATCCTGACCGGCGCGTACGGACAATTCATCTCGGAAACGACACGCGAGCGCTTCGCGCTGATCATCGGCCTTGGTGCATCGGGGCTCGGCTTCTACCTCGGCATGGCCCACGGCGGGCTCTTCGGGGGCTTGCTGGGCTGATCGGGCACCTCCGCGACAGGGCGCCGGCCCCCCGACCGGCCCGGTTACGGCCCGTCCCCCAGAAGGGCGGCGCCCTTGTCGCAGTAGGCTTCGCGCCATAGCCAGCGAAGCCGCCGGAGGAGACGCCCCGCATGAGCCTGTCCCTGAGGACCATCAGCCGAGAGCAGCATCTGGGTTATCTCCAGAGCCTGCCCTCGGCTAGCCACTGCCAGGTCCCGGCGTGGGCCGACGTGAAGAACGAGTGGCGGGCCGAGAACCTCGGATGGTTCAACGAGAACGACGAACTCGTCGGTGCCGCACTCGTGTTGTACCGCCAGCTGCCCAAGGTGAAGCGGTACCTCGCCTACCTGCCCGAGGGCCCCGTCATCAACTGGTTCGCCCCGAATCTGGAGGAGTGGCTCCAGCCGATGCTGGCGCACCTCAAGCGCCAGGGCGCCTTCACCGTGAAGATGGGACCGCCCGTCGTCATCCGCCGCTGGAACTCCGCCGCCATCAAGGCCGGCATCCAGGATCCGAACGTCAAGCGCCTGCGCGACGTGGAGGCCTCGCACATCGAGCCCCGCGCCTTCGAGGTGTCGGACAAGCTGCGCCGCATGGGCTGGCAGCAGGGCGAGGACGGCGGCGCCGGCTTCGGCGACGTCCAGCCCCGCTACGTCTTCCAGGTGCCGCTGGCCAACCGCTCGCTGGACGACGTCCTCAAGGGCTTCAACCAGCTGTGGCGCCGCAACATCAAGAAGGCCGAGAAGGCCGGCGTCGAGGTCGTCCAGGGCGGCTACGAGGACCTGGAGACCTGGCAGCACCTGTACGAGATCACGGCTGTGCGCGACAAGTTCCGCCCGCGCCCGCTCAGCTACTTCCAGCGCCAGTGGACGGCCCTCAACTCCGAGGACCCGAACCGCATGCGGCTGTACCTCGCCAAGCACGAGGGCGAGGCCCTGGCCGCGGCTACGATGATCACCGTCGGCCAGCACGTGTGGTACTCGTACGGCGCGTCGGCCAACCACAAGCGCGAGGTGCGGCCCTCGAACGCGATGCAGTGGCGCATGCTGCGCGACGCGTACGCGCTGGGCGCGAGCGTCTATGACCTGCGCGGCATCAGTGACACGCTGGACGAGAACGACCACCTGTTCGGCCTGATCCAGTTCAAGGTCGGTACGGGCGGCGAGGCCGTCGAGTACGTCGGCGAGTGGGACTTCCCGCTGAACAAGATGCTGCACAAGGCACTCGACATCTACATGTCGCGTCGCTGACCGGCTGCACCCCCCACCACGCACCGCTGCTTCACGCAGCCATTCCAGAGAGGTTCCGGACGGGCATGGCGCTCACGCTCTACGTCGACACCGCGCGCTGGCGTGCGCACCACAAGCAGATCCAGGACCGGTTCCCCGGACTGATCCCGGTCTGCAAGGGCAACGGCTACGGATTCGGCCACGAGCGGCTGGCCGAGGAGGCGACCCGCCTGGGCGCCGACATCCTGGCCGTCGGCACGACGTACGAGGCCGCTGCCATCAAGGACCTCTTCAGCGGCGACCTGCTCGTCCTCACCCCGTTCCGGCGGGGTGAGGACCCGGTCCCGCTACCGGACCGGGTGATCCGCTCCGTAGCCTCGCTGGACGGGGTCCGCGGCCTGGTCGGCGCCCGTGTGGTCATCGAGTGCATGAGCTCGATGCGCCGCCACGGCATCTCCGAGCAGGACCTGGGCCAGCTGCACGCGGCGATCGAGGACGTGCGGCTGGAGGGCTTCGCCCTGCACCTGCCGCTGGACCGGCCGGACGGCTCGGACCCGGTCGAGGAGGTCATCGGCTGGATGGACCGGCTGCGCGCGGCCCGTCTGCCGCTGCACACCATGTTCGTCAGCCACCTGAAGTCCGACGACCTGGCCCGACTGCAGCAGCAGTTCCCGCAGACCCACTTCCGCGCCCGTATCGGCACGCGGCTGTGGCTCGGGGACCACGAGGCGACCGAGTACCGCGGCAGCGTCCTGGACGTCACCCGGGTGGCCAAGGGCGACCGGTTCGGTTACCGGCAGCAGAAGGCGGCCTCCGACGGCTGGCTCGTCGTGGTGGCGGGAGGCACCTCCCACGGGGTGGGCCTGGAGGCACCCAAGGCCCTGCACGGTGTCATGCCGCGCGCCAAGGGCGTGGCACGGGCCGGCCTGGCCACCGTGAACCGGAACCTTTCCCCCTTCGTGTGGGCGGGCAAGCAGCGCTGGTTCGCCGAGCCGCCGCACATGCAGGTCTCGATCCTGTTCGTGCCGTCGGACGCGCCCGAGCCCCAGGTCGGCGACGAGCTCGTGGCGCACCTGCGCCACACGACGACGCAGTTCGACCGGATCGTCGACGCCTGATCCCGGGCCGGGGCCCCGAGCCGGTCCGACCCGAGGCCGTCAGTCCCCGGGGGCCGTGCCCCAGCGAACCCGCTGTCCCTCCGAGGGCGCCGCATTCCGCGGCGCCCTCGCCGCGTCCGAGAGCACGAACACGTCCTCGGCCCCGTCCAGGACACCGCCGGAGGGGTCGTCCGACCCGTCACGGCGTACGACGTCCCGCTCGGGCATCAGGATGTCGCGCACGACGACCGCGCACAGGTAGAGCGTGCCCAGCAGATGGGCGGCGATGGCCAGCTGGTAGCCCTCCGTGGGCAGGCCCTGGTGCTTGTCACCGCTCGTCGTGTAGGCCAGGTAGAACCAGATCCCGAGGAAGTACACGACTTCGGTGGCCTGCCAGACGAGGAAGTCCCGCCAGCGCGGCCGGGCCAGCGCCGCGAGCGGGATGAGCCACAGCACGTACTGGGGCGAGTAGACCTTGTTGGCCAGGATGAAGACGGCCACGACCAGGAAGGCCAGCTGCGCGAAGCGCGGCCGGCGGGGCGCGGTCAGCCCGAGCAGGCCGATGGCTGCGCACAGGAGCAGCGTCAGGCCCGTCGCGTAGGTGTTGGCGTCGGTCAGGGGATTGCCCGAGCGCTGGGAGATCAGCAGCCACACCGAGCCGAAGTCGATGGGCCGCTCCTGGCTGAACGTGTAGAACTTCTTCCAGCCGTCCCAGGCGAACAGCATGACGGGCAGGTTCACCACGAGCCATGAGGCGGCCGCGCCGAGGACCGCCGCACCGAACGCACGCCACTTGCCGGCCCGCCAGCACAGCACGAACAGTGCCCCGAGCAGCAGGACGGGGTAGAGCTTCGCCGCGGTGGCCAGACCGACGAGGACACCGAAGAGCAGGGTGCGGCCGCGGGACCACATGAGCATGGCCGCGGCGGTCAGGGCGATGGCCAGCAGGTCCCAGTTGATCGTCGCGGTGAGTGCGAAGGCGGGCGCGAGCGCGAAGAGCAGCGCGTCCCAGGGCCGGCGGCGGTGGGTGCGGGCGACGCACACGGCGATGACGGCCGCGCAGGCCATCAGCATCCCGGCGTTGACCATCCAGTACATCTGCTCGCGGTGCTGCATGGAGCCGCCGCCGGGGGTCAGCCAGGACGCGACCTCCATGAACAGGCCGGTGAGCACGGGGTACTCGAGGTACTCCATGTCGCCCGGCAGCCGGTCGAAGTACGGCGTGAGGCCGTCCGCGAAGCCGCGCGCGACGAACAGGTGCGGGATGTCGGAGTAACAGGCGTGGGTGTACTGGGACCCGGCGCCCCGGAACCACGCCCAGTCGTAGCAGGGCAGCTTCTGCACCATGCCGAGCGCGAACATCCCGAGGGCGACCAGGACCACGACACCGACCGGGTGCAGCCAGTGACCGCCCAGCCTGGCATGGCGGCCGATGGGGCCACCGATGAACTCGCTGCCCGCCGCGGCGACCTCGTCCTGCCGGGTGGGCAGTACGGGCCGGTCCTCCTGCACCTTCGTCATGCGCTCATCCTGCCGTACGGCGCCGGGCACGCGGGAGGGGGGGGGGGGGGGGGGCGCCCGCCCGCCCCCCCCCCCCCGGCGGCGCGGGGGGGGGGGCGCCCGCGCCCCCCCACCCCCCCCCCGCGCGACGCGGCGCGCGCCC
>NZ_JBHXTC010000008.1:106481-124666 GCF_042677605.1 Streptomyces sp. NPDC127106
CGCGCGCGGTGTGGTCATGGCGGCGCTCCCCCCCCCCACCCGCGCCCCCCCGCCCCCCGCGCGCGCGGGGGCGGGGGGGGGGGGCCCCCCGCCCCCCCCCCGGGCCCCCCCCTCCTCCGGTCAGGGGACGGGGCGGGGTCAGCCCACGTCCGCGAACGATCCCCAGTTGCTGCTGCCGGGACGACCCGGCCTGCCCGACGGGGTCGGGGACGGCGATCCGGTGGACCCGCCGCCGTCGCTGCCGCCGTCGGTGTTGCCGCCGCTGTCAGGGATGCACAGCTGCCACGGCTTGCAGGACGGCTTGCTGCCCCTGGAGGGCGTCGGGGACGGGGAGGGGGACACCGACGGGGACGGGGACACCGACATGGACGGCGAGGACGAGACGGAGGGGCTCGGCGAGGGGGCGCCGGCAGAGTCCGCGATCACACCGATCGGGTCGGGCGTCGGGAAGGCCTTGACCGGCGCGTCCTTGAGCGCGTCCTTCATGTAGGCGGTCCAGATCACGGCGGGGATGTCGCCACCGTGGATGGAGTCGGTACCGCCCACGCCCTTCATGGAGATCAGCTTCTTGTCGGGCGAGTTCGGGTCGGTACGGAAGAGCGTGACCGAGGTGGACAGCTCCGGGGTGTAGCCGACGAACCAGGCCGACTTGTTGAAGTCGGTGGTACCGGTCTTGCCGGCCGCCGGGCGGCCGAGTTTCTTGGCCTTGGTGCCGGTGCCGTTCTGCACGACGTTCTCGAGCACCTTGGTGACGTTGTCGGCGATGGAGTCGTCCATCGCCCGCTGCTCCTTGGGCGGCTCGAATCCGGGCAGGTCCTTGCCGTCCTTCTGCACGCTGCGCACGGAGAAGGGCTCGCGATGGATGCCGGACGCCGCGAAGGTGGCGTACGAGTCGGCCATGCGGATGGCGCTCGGGGTCGAGGTGCCCAGGGCGAACGAGGCGTCGTTGTTCGGGTTCATCGAGTCCGGGAGGATGCCCGTGGCCTTGGCCACCTCGCGGACCTTGTTGTGGCCGACGTCGAAGACGAGCTGCGCGAACGGCACGTTGATGGACTTCTCCATCGCCTCGTCGAGGGTCACGTAGCCGTACGGGTATTCGCTCTCGTTCTTCTGCCGGAACGGCTGGCCCGCGTTGTCGCGCAGCGGCTTGCCCTCACGGTTGTTGATCACCGTACGGTCGTTGGCCATGTACTTGCTGTCGGGCGAGATGCCCTGGCCCTTGGAGTTCTGGGTGCCGTACTCCATCGCCGCCGCCAGCACGTACGGCTTCCAGGTCGAGCCGACCGGGACACCGATGGTGTTGGCGTTGTTGCTGAAGTGCTTCTTGTCCATGCCCGGGCCGCCGTACAGGGCCACGATCGCGCCGGTCTTCACGTCCACGGAGGCGGCGCCGAACTGGACGAAGGTGTCGTACTCGGGCCGCGCCTTCTCGTCGAGGAAGTCGTTGCGGGTCTCGTCGACCGCCTTGACCAGGGCATCCACCTTCGGCTTCTGGAAGGTGGTCTTGATCTGGTAGCCGCCCCTGGCCATCTGCTCCGGGGTGATCTTCGCGACCTTCATGGCGTACTGCTTGGCCGTCTCGACCAGGTAGCCGGTCTGGCCGGACAGGCTGCGGGCCTGCTCGGAGTCGACGAGCTTGGGGAACTCCTTGTACTGGTCACGCTCCGACTTCTGCATGCGACCGACGGCGACCTCGCGGTCGAGCACCCAGGCCCAGCGGAGGTGGGCCCGCTTGGTGTTCTCCTCGGGGGTGGCGGCGGGCCCGATGCCGCCGTCCGGGTTGTAGAGGTTGGGGCCCTTGAGCACGGAGGCCAGGAAAGCGCTCTCGGAGGGCGTGAGGTTCCAGCAGTCCTTGCCGAAGTAGGCGCGCGCGGCTGCCTGGATGCCGTAGGCGTCCCGTCCGTAGTAGGCCGTGTTGAGGTAGCCGGCGAGGATCGTGTCCTTCTCCTCGGACACGCCCAGCCTCATCGAGATGAAGAGCTCCGTGACCTTGCGCTTGAGGGTCTGGTCGGAGTCGAGGTACGTGTTCTTCACGTACTGCTGGGTGATGGTCGAGCCGCCCTGGGTGGAGCCGCCCGTGGCCATGTTCCACACGGCACGGGCGATACCCATCGGGTCGATGCCCTTGTCCGTCTCGAAGGACTCGTTCTCCGCGGCGATCACGGCGTTCTGCATCGACTTGGGAATCTTGTCGATGGGAACGATCTGGCGGTTCATGGTGCCGCCGGTGGCGACCATCTGGGTGCCGTCGTCCCAGAAGAACACGTTGTTCTGAGCCTTGGCGGCGAGGTTCGGGTTGGGCGTGCTCACCGCGGCGATGCCGATGCCGGCCCCTGCCGTGATCACCGCGAAGAAGCCCAGAGCCGTACCGCCCACCAGCTTCCACGACGGCACGAAGCGCTGCCACCCGTCCTTGTCGGAGCGCGGGTAGTTGACGAACCGCTTGTCGGGGCGGCCCGCGCCCCGTCCCCGGGTTCCGGATCCGCGCTGGGTCGCACGGCGCGCCTCTGCACGGCTGCCGTGGCCGCGGGGGTCTGCGTACGGTCCGCTGTACGACGTCGTGACGACGTCGCGTGTGGACCCGGCGCCCCGTCCGGGGCGCTGCTGGGCGGCCCGGCGGGCAGCGGCACGTCCGCTGCCCTCGGGCTGCGGCGGTTTGCGGCGGTGCTCGCTCATCGAACGACTACTCCTCGGGCAGGCGACTGGCCTGGAAGCGGCTGCTGAATTCCGGTTCCCCCTGTGTCTGCCGCAAAGACTACGCACGCTCAAAACCCGAACAGTGCCGAAGTTCACCCCAAATCAGGCAACTCGCATCGCGCGAATCGGTGATGTGATGCCGGTCACGAGATCGCCACTTGTCGCCGAAGACCACCCGTTCTATCGTCTGGATGTATCGAGCCGATACATCAGCTCGGTATAAAAACTCAGAGGCGAAGGAGGCAGGCGGATGAGCAGGCGCTCAGGCATCCTCGAGTTCGCCGTCCTCGGCCTGCTTCGCGAGGCCCCCATGCACGGCTACGAGCTGCGCAAGCGGCTCAACACCTCGCTGGGGGTGTTCCGGGCGTTCAGCTACGGCACGCTCTACCCCTGCCTCAAGACGTTGGTGGCCAACGGCTGGCTGGCCGAGGAGCCGGGCAGCGCCCCGGAAGACGCCCTCGCCGCTTCACTCGCAGGGCGCCGCGCCAAGATCGTCTACCGGTTGACGGCGGCCGGTAAGGAGCATTTCGAGGAGCTCCTGTCCCATACGGGCCCCGACACCTGGGAGGACGAGTCCTTCGCCGCCCGGTTCGCCTTCTTCGGCCAGACCGAGCGGGACGTGCGCATGCGGGTCCTCGAAGGCCGCCGCAGCCGGCTCGAGGAGCGCCTGGAGAAGATGCGCGCCTCGCTCGCCCGCACGCGGGAGCGCCTCGACGACTACACGCTTGAGCTGCAGCGGCACGGAATGGAGTCCGTGGAGCGCGAAGTGCGCTGGCTGAACGAGCTCATCGAGAGTGAGCGGGCGGGACGGGATCTGAGACGACCCGGTCCGCCCGACGAAACCGCAAAGTGAGACCTGCACCTCGCAGGCCTCGTCCGAGAACAAACAGGGAGCAACCGGAATGGGTTCGGTTCGCGTAGCCATCGTCGGCGTGGGCAACTGCGCCGCCTCGCTGGTGCAGGGCGTCGAGTACTACAAGGACGCCGACCCGGCGTCCAAGGTTCCCGGGCTGATGCACGTCCAGTTCGGCGACTACCACGTCGGTGACGTCGAGTTCGTCGCCGCGTTCGACGTCGACGCGAAGAAGGTCGGCCTCGACCTCTCGGACGCCATCGGCGCCAGCGAGAACAACACCATCAAGATCTGCGACGTTCCGCCCTCCGGCGTGACCGTCCAGCGCGGCCACACCCTGGACGGCCTGGGCAAGTACTACCGCGCGACGATCGAGGAGTCCTCCGAGGCCCCGGTCGACGTGGTCCAGGTCCTCAAGGACCGCGAGGTCGATGTTCTGGTCTGCTACCTGCCCGTCGGCTCGGAAGAGGCGGCGAAGTTCTACGCCCAGTGCGCCATCGACGCCAAGGTCGCCTTCGTCAATGCCCTCCCGGTCTTCATCGCCGGCACCAAGGAGTGGGCCGACAAGTTCACCGAGGCCGGTGTCCCGATCGTCGGCGACGACATCAAGTCGCAGGTCGGCGCCACCATCACGCACCGCGTGATGGCGAAGCTGTTCGAGGACCGCGGTGTCCGTCTCGAGCGCACCATGCAGCTCAACGTGGGCGGCAACATGGACTTCAAGAACATGCTGGAGCGCGACCGCCTGGAATCGAAGAAGATCTCCAAGACGCAGGCCGTCACCTCGCAGATCCCCGACCGCGACCTCGGCGAGAAGAACGTCCACATCGGCCCCTCCGACTACGTCGCATGGCTCGACGACCGCAAGTGGGCCTACGTCCGCCTCGAGGGCCGTGCCTTCGGCGACGTCCCGCTGAACCTCGAGTACAAGCTCGAGGTGTGGGACTCCCCGAACTCCGCCGGTGTCATCATCGACGCCCTGCGCGCCGCGAAGATCGCCAAGGACCGCGGTATCGGCGGCCCGATCCTGTCGGCCTCCAGCTACTTCATGAAGTCCCCGCCGGTCCAGTACTTCGACGACGAGGCCCTGGAGAACGTCGAGAAGTTCATCAAGGGTGAGGTCGAGCGCTAAGCAGGACACGGCGCGAGCCACCGGGGTCCCAGGACACCTGGTCTTCGACTGTTCTTCCGCGGAGGGTCTCCGGGCAATGTGTCCGGGGACCCTCCGCGTGTGTGACCCTTGCCCTCATGCCTGTCGTACGTGATCTGCGCGTACTCCTGCGCCTGAGGAACTTCCGCAACCTGCTCGCCGTACGGCTGCTCTCCCAGGCCGCCGACGGCGTCTATCAGGTGGCGCTCGCCACCTACGTGGTGTTCTCCCCGGAAAAGCAGACCTCGCCCGCGGCGATCGCCTCGGCCATGGCGGTCCTGCTGCTCCCGTACTCCGTGATCGGCCCCTTCGCCGGGGTGCTCCTGGACCGCTGGCGCCGCCGCCAGGTCTTCCTGTACGGCAACCTGCTGCGGGCCTTCCTCGCCTGCATCACCGGCCTGCTGATCGTCGCGCACGTCCCCGACTGGCTCTTTTACGCCTCGGCGCTGTCCGTGACCGCGGTCAACCGGTTCGTCCTGGCCGGGCTCGCCGCCTCCCTGCCCCGCGTGGTCGCGCCCGGCCAGCTGGTCACCGCCAACGCGCTCTCTCCCACCGCCGGAACGCTCGCCGCCACCGCCGGCGGGGGGCTGGCCTTCCTGCTACGTCTCCTGGCCTCCGACTCCAACGCCATCGTCGTCCTGCTCGGGGCCGGCCTCTACCTCGGTGCGGCACTGGTCTCGCTGCGCCTGGCGGCCGACCTGCTGGGGCCCGACCACCGCGCCGGCGTGATTCACCCCACGGTCACCGAAGGGATCGCCCTCACCGTCCGGGGCATGGTCGAGGGGCTGCGGCACCTGGCCCACCGGCGCGAGGCCGCCCGGGCGCTCACCGCGATGACGCTGATGCGCTTCTGCTACGGGGCCCTCACGGTCACCCTGCTGATGCTCTGCCGCTATTCCTGGTCGGACAACGAGTCCGACGGGCTCGCCCTGCTGGGCATCGCGGTCGGCGTATCCGGCGCCGGTTTCTTCACCGCCGCCGTCGTCACGCCCTGGATGGTGGGCCGCCTGGGCACCCTCGGCTGGATCACCGCCTGCTCGGCCACGGCCGCCGTGCTGGTTCCCGCGCTCGGCCTGTTCTTCCTGCCGGGTCCGATGCTCGTCGCGGCGTTCGTCCTCGGGCTCGCCACCCAGGGCGCCAAGATCGCCACCGACACCGTCGTGCAGTCCCGGGTGGACGACGACTTCCGCGGTCGGGTCTTCTCGGTCTACGACGTGCTGTTCAACGTCGCCTTCGTCCTCGCGGCCGCCGTGTCCTCGCTGATGCTTCCCACCGACGGGCAGTCCGCGGTGCTCATCGTGACCGTCTCGGTGCTCTACGCACTGACCGCCGTCTACCTCGGGCGTCAGCGCGATGTTTCACGTGAAACACAGCCCTGAATCCGCCCAGCAGCGTGTTCGGGGCGCTGTTTCACGGTGAAACAGCGCCCCGAACACCTGTGGATCAGGCCTGCGCGGCCCACCACTCCTTGAGCGCGGCGACGGCGGCGTCCCGCTCCATGGGGCCGTTCTCCAACCGCAGGTCCAGCAGGAACGCGTAGGCCTTCCCGATCACCGGCCCCGGGCCGACACCCAGCTCCTGCATGATCTCGTTGCCGTCGAGGTCCGGCCGGATCGCGTCCAGCTCCTCCTGCTGCTGGAGCTGCGCGATGCGCTCCTCCAGGCTGTCGTAGGTGCGAGAGAGGGCGCTGGCCTTGCGCTTGTTGCGGGTGGTGCAGTCCGAGCGGGTCAGTTTGTGCAGCCGGTCCAGCAGCGGGCCGGCGTCGCGGACGTAGCGCCGCACGGCAGAGTCGGTCCACTCGCCGTCCCCGTAGCCGTGGAACCGCAGGTGCAGCTCCACCAGCCGGGAGACGTCCCTGATCATGTCGTTGGAGTACTTCAGCGCGGTCATGCGCTTCTTGGTCATCTTGGCCCCCACCACCTCGTGGTGATGGAAGGAGACCCGGCCGTCGCTCTCGAACCGGCGGGTGCGGGGCTTGCCGATGTCGTGGAGCAGGGCCGCGAGCCGCAGGACCAGGTCCGGGCCGTCGTCCTCCAGGTCGATCGCCTGCTCGAGCACGATCAGCGAGT
This sequence comes from Streptomyces sp. NPDC127106, assembly GCF_042677605.1. NCBI lineage: Bacteria > Bacillati > Actinomycetota > Actinomycetes > Kitasatosporales > Streptomycetaceae > Streptomyces > Streptomyces sp. NPDC127106. The sequence continues at coordinate 113,251 of NZ_JBHXTC010000008.1, forward strand.
GGTCGTAGACGTCCTTGTGCCGGTGGTGCTCGTCACGCTCCAGCCGCAGCGCGGGCAGCTCGGGCAGCACGTGGTCGGCCAGCCCGGTGTCCACGAGCAGGCCGAGGCCCTTGCGGGGGTGCGCGGACAGCACCAGCTTGTTCAGCTCGCCCTGCACACGCTCCGCCGAGACGATCTCGATCCGCCCGGACATCTCCTGCATCGCCGTGACGACCTCGGGGGCGACCTCGAAGTCGAGCTGCGCGGCGAAGCGCGCAGCACGCAGCATCCGCAGCGGGTCGTCGGAGAACGACGCCTCCGGCGTGCCGGGGGTGCGCAGCACGCCCGCCTGGAGGTCCTCCAGGCCGCCGTGCGGGTCCACGAACACCTTCTCCGGCAGCGCGACCGCCATCGCGTTCACGGTGAAGTCGCGGCGGACGAGGTCCTCCTCGATCGAGTCGCCGTAGGAGACCTCGGGCTTGCGGGAGGTCCGGTCGTAGGACTCCGAGCGGTACGTGGTCACCTCGATCTGGAAGCCCGCCTTCTGGGCCCCGACCGTGCCGAAGGCGATACCGACGTCCCAGACCGAGTCCGCCCACGGCCGGACGATCTTCAGAACGTCCTCGGGCCGGGCATCGGTGGTGAAGTCGAGATCGTTGCCGAGACGCCCGAGCAGCGCGTCGCGTACGGACCCGCCGACGAGGGCAAGGCTGAAGCCCGCCTCCCGGAAGCGGAGGCCGAGCTCGTCGGCGACAGGGGCGACCCGCAGCAGTTCGCTGACCGCGCGGTGCTGCACCTGACTCAGGGCACTGGGGTTGTCTTCGTTGGCGTTCGGCACAACAGAAAAGGGTACGTGCCCGGCCCGGCAGGGGCTCCCGGGTTTGTGACCACCCCGCCCGAGGGCACCTGCGGGACCGAACCGATCATGTGGAGCAAGGCGCGGCACTCGCACGCAGCAGGTCTCGTTACCATTCCTGGACGCACACACGACGACCACAGACACTTCGAGGGACGGGCTAGCGCGTGGCCGAGGCGGCAGACATCCAGGGGGCGTCCCCCGCTCCTGCCCGGCGCCGCTGGCTGCGGCGCGCCGCCGTCCTGCTGGCCGGGACACCCGTCCTCGCCGCTCTCGTCTCCTCACCCGCGCCCCCGGCACAGGCCGCCGACGCGGGGACCGTCGAGGTCCAGTTGAACACCCTGGCGCCGGCAGCCCCGGTCAAGGGCGACACGCTCACGATCTCCGGCACCGTGGTCAACACCGGCCGCGAGACGATCACGGGTGCGCACGTGGGCCTGCGGGTCGGGCCCGTCCTCGGGGACCGGGCCTCGATCGACGAGGCAGCGGAGCGGGCCGGCTTCCGGGCCGGCACGGACCCCGGCGAGGTCGACCAGACCTATTCCGCGAAGATCGCCTCGCTGCCCTCCAAGGCCAGTCAGACGTTCACCCTCTCGATCCCGGTGAACAAGCTGGAGCTGGACAAGGAGGGCGTGTACCAGCTGGGCGTATCGCTGTCCGGGGAGACCGAGAGCCGCCCCTACGAGCAGGTGCTGGGCATCAAGCGGACCTTCCTGCCCTGGCAGCCGGAACCCGCCGGCAAGCGCTCCCAGCTCACCTACCTGTGGCCGCTGGTCTCGTCGACGCGGCTGACCGCGGAAACCGGCTCGGACGAGGTGCAGACACCCGTCTTCCTCGACGACTCCCTCGCCGAGGAGCTCAGGACCGGAGGCCGCCTGGAGCGGATGGTCTCGCTGGGCAAGGAGCTGCCGATCACCTGGGTCATCGATCCCGACCTGCTGTACACGGTCGACGCGATGACCAAGGGGTACCGGTACCGCACCCCGGACGGAAAGATCGTCCAGGGCCGGAACAAGGCCGTCGCCGAGCAGTGGCTGAACTCACTCGAAGCGGCCGTCCACGGCAAGAAGGTCGTCGCGCTGCCGTTCGCCGACCCGGACATCGCCTCCCTCGCCCACCAGGGCAAGGACGTCTCCGGCACCCTCGGCCAGCTGCGGCCCGCCACCGACAAGGCGAAGCAGGCGGTGGAGACCGTCCTGCACGTCACCCCGTCCACCGACTTCTCCTGGCCCGTGGACGGCGCCATCGACCCGTCGATCGTCAACGTCGCCACCTCGGCGGGCGCCCACCACGTCCTCGCCCGCAGCGACAGCCTCCAGGAGACCGGCGCCCTCGGCTACACCCCGTCGGCTGCCCGCCCCATCGGCGCGGGCACCACCGCCGTCGTCGCCGACGCAGACCTGTCGACCGCCTTCGAGGGCGACATGCTGAACGCCGGGAACTCCACGCTGGCCGTCCAGCGCTTCCTCGCCCACAGCCTGGCCCTCAACCTGCAGAAGACCGACAGCCAGCGCAGCTTCGTCGTCACCCCCCAGCGGATGCCCAGCGCCAGCCAGGCGCAGTCGATGGCCGATGCGCTGAGGGCCCTGCAGGCGGGCCGCTGGACGCAGCCCGCGGACCTCGACGCCGCCGCGGCGGCCAAGCCCGACCCCGGCGTCAACACCCAGGTCCCGGGCGCCGGCCAGTACCCCGAGGCGCTGCGCAAGACCGAGCTGCCCGTCGCCGCGTTCGAGAAGATCCGCACCACCCAGAACACCCTCGACCACTTCAAGGTCATCCTGACCTTGCCCGACCGCGTCGAGATCCCGTTCGGCAACACCACCAACCGCGAGATGTCGACCTCCTGGCGGGGCCACCCCCAGGACGCGGGGCACTACCGCAACCAGGTGCAGGAATACCTCATCGGCCTGACCGAGAAGGTCAAGGTCGTCCCCAAGTCCGACGCCACCCTGTCCGGACACAGCGCGACCATCCCGGTCAGCGTCCAGAACAGCCTCGTCCAGGACGTCCACAACCTCGTCCTGCGCGTGAAGTCCGCCAACCCGACCCGCCTGATGTTCGGCGACGGCGGCGAGGCCGAGCAGCAGGTCACCGTCCAGGGCGGCCACAGCCAGACGGTCAAGTTCACCGCCAACGCCACCGCGAGCGGCCCCGTCGAGGTCACCGCGCAGCTCTTCACCACAGACGGTGTGCCCTACGGCAAGGAGCGCAGGTTCACCGTCGAGGCCACCGAGATCACACCGACTGTGATGCTCGTCATCGCCGGCGGAGTGCTGCTCCTGGTCCTGGCAGGCATCAAGATGTACGCCAGCCGCAAGCGCGTCGCAGCCCGTGCGGCCGCCGCCGAGGAGAGCACGCAGCCGAGTGACGGGACCCCGGACACCGGACCGCAAAGCACCAGCCCGTCCGGCGCGGGTGAGACAGTGGACCGTTGAGCGATGCCGTGGCCGGCCGGCCTGGGACGATGAGGTGGGGTTTCGATGAACGCGCCGTACGACGGTGACCGCGCACAGGGCACTGGCGCGCCCGCGCCCTCCTCGGGCGCCGATCCGGGCATGAGGCTGCCCGGGCAGGCTCCCGGGGCCGGTCCCGCAGCGGGCCGCGACCCGTACGTCCAGGGCGCCTACGACCACGACCCGTACCGGTCGCAGGACCTGTCGGCCCAGGACCCGGTGGCCGAGGTGCTCTACGACCGGGCGTCCCACCCCCCGCCGCCTCCCGGGACCTACCAGGACCCGGGCCCGCTCTACGGGGCGCCGCGGACGCAGCAGCAGGGCCCCGACCCGCGCGTGTGGGCCCAGACCCCGCCGCCCGAGCCGGACGGCCCGTCCCGCCACCTGCCGTACGGCGACCGCCCGGCCACCACCCAGTTCGTGGGCGTGGACTCCCTGGTCACCAGCGCGGCGGAGGAGGAGGCCGAGCCCGACGCCTTCGCCCACCTGTACAAGGACCAGCAGGCAGCGCCCGGTACCCCCGCCGAGGACGCGCCCGTCGCCGCCCCGGCGCCGAGCAAGCCGGCCGGCCGGGCCGCCGGCCTCCTCAAGTCCAGTGCGCTGATGGCCGCCGGAACGATCGTCTCCCGCATCACCGGCTTCCTGAAGACCCTGGCCGTCGCTGCCGCCATCGGCGTCGGCACCTTCAACGACACGTACCAGATCGCCAACACGCTGCCGACGATGATCTACGTGCTGGTCGGTGGCGGCGCCCTGAACGCCGTCTTCATCCCCCAGCTCGTCCGGGCCATGAAGAACGACGAGGACGGCGGCGAGGCGTACGCCAACCGGCTGCTGACCCTGGTCGTCGTCCTGCTCGCCGCCGTCACCACGGTCTGCGTGCTGGCCGCGCCGGTGTTCATCACCATGATGTCGCCGAAGATCGCCTCCGATCCACAGCAGATGGAGGTCGCGGTCGCCTTCGCCCGCTACTGCCTGCCCACCATGTTCTTCATGGGCGTGCACGTGGTGCTCGGTCAGATCCTCAATGCCCGCGGCCGGTTCGGCGCGATGATGTGGACCCCGGTGCTCAACAACATCGTGGTCATCGCCACCTTCGGCACGTTCATCTGGGCCTTCGGCGGCTTCACCACCTCCGGCGTCAGCGCCGCCACGGTCACCCCGGAGGGCGTGCGCCTGCTCGGCATCGGCACCCTCCTCGGCCTCGTCGTGCAGGCCCTGGCGATGCTGCCGTACCTGCGCGACGCCGGGTTCTCGCCGCGCCTGCGCTTCGACTGGAAGGGCCACGGCCTCGGCAAGGCCGCCGGCCTGGCCAAGTGGACGTTCTTCTTCGTCCTCGCCAACCAGATCGGCCTGGTCGTGGTGACCCAGCTCGCCACCTGGGCCGGTTCGATCGCCGAGAAGCAAGGCCACCCCGGCACCGGCTTCACCGGCTACCAGTACGCGCTGCTGCTGTGGCAGATGCCTCAGGCGATCATCACCGTCTCCGTCATGACGGCCGTCCTGCCCCGGATTTCCCGCTCCGCCCACGACGGGGACGCCGCCGCCGTCCGCGACGACATCTCCTACGGGCTGCGCACCTCGGCCGTCGCGATCGTGCCGTGTGCCTTCGCCTTCCTCGCCCTCGGTGTCCCCATGGCCACGCTGCTCTACGCGGGCTCGGGCTCCGGCGCCCAGAACATCGGCTACATCCTGATGGCCTTCGGCCTCGGGCTCATCCCGTACTCGGTCCAGTACGTGGTCCTGCGCGGCTTCTACGCGTACGAGGACACGCGCACGCCCTTCTACAACACCGTCATCGTCGCCGCGGTCAACGCCTCCGTCTCCGCCGCCGCGTTCTTCGTCCTTCCCGCGCGCTGGGCGGTCGTCGGCATGGCCGCCGCCTACGGCCTCGGCTACGCCGTGGGTGTGGGCGTCGCCTGGAAGCGTCTGCGCAAGCGGCTCGGCGGGGACCTGGACGGCGCCCACGTGCGGCGCACTTACACCCGTCTCATCGGTGCTTGCATCCCGGCGGCCGCCGTGGCCGGCGGTGCCGCCTACGCCATCATGCAGTGGCTGGGTAGCGGAGTCCTCGGTTCCCTCACCGCGCTGGTCGTCGGTGGCATCGCCCTGGGCGGTGTCTTCCTGCTCGCGGCCAAGCGGATGCGGATCGAAGAGCTCAACGCCATGGTCGGAATGGTCCGCGGGCGCATGGGGCGCTAGATGCGCACAACCGTCGTACCCCTTCGCGTGTCGTGCATAGCGCCGGACTGTGGGCACAATTGGCATGGCTTCGCAGACTGGCCGACAGCGCGTAACGGATGGGGAGGCAGGAACGACGGTGGCGGAACGTAGCACGGCTGCCGTCGACGTGGCCGACAACGGCGGCGAGCAGCCGCTGGTCGCAGATGCGGCCAAGGCCACGGCCGACGGGGTGGACACCCAGAACGGACGAGCCGCGGACGGACCCATGCCAGAGAAGGACGGCGAACGCAGGAACGCGGCTTCTGCCGCCGCGCCCGAACTCCACAGCGGCCACAAGCTGGCACGGCGCTACCGCCTGGAGGAGTGCGTCACCCGTCTGGACGGATTCAGCAGCTGGCGGGCGGTGGACGAGAAGCTGCGGCGGGCCGTCGGCGTCCACGTACTGCCAGCCGACCACCCGCGCGCCCGCGCGGTCCTGGCCGCGGCCCGCTCCTCCGCCCTGCTGGGCGACCCCCGCTTCGTCCAGGTCCTCGACGCGGTGGAGGACAGCGACCTCGTCTACGTGGTCCACGAGTGGCTGCCCGATGCCACCGAGCTGACGGCAGTCCTCGCCTCCGGCCCCCTGGAGCCCCACGACGCCTACCAGCTGGTCAGCCAGGTCTCCCAGGCCATGGCAGCCGCCCACCGCGAGGGCTTGTCCCACCTGCGCCTGACGCCCAGCGCCATACTGCGCACCTCCACCGGCCAGTACCGCATCCGCGGCCTCGCCGTGAACGCCGCCCTGCGCGGCATCACCAGCGACACCCCGCAGCGCGCGGACACCGAGGCCATCGGCGCACTCCTGTACGCCGCCCTGACCCAGCGCTGGCCGTACGAGAACGACGCGTACGGCCTCTCCGGCCTGCCCAAGGGCGTGGGCCTGCTCCCGCCCGACCAGGTCCGTGCCGGCGTCCACCGCGGCCTGGGCGAGCTCGCCATGCGCGCCCTCGCCAACGACGGGGCGACTGCGTCCCGCCAGGAGCCCGCCTGCACCACCCCGGAAGAACTGGCCAAGGCGGTTGCCGCGATGCCGCGCATCCGGCCGCCGGAGCCGGCGTTCACCCCGCCGCCCGAGTACCAGCAGACCACCTACCAGCAGGGCAGCTACGGCCGTCCGCCGACACGCCCCGGCGCACCCGTCACGCACCCCATCCCCGTCCCGCCTCCGCCCCCGCTGCAGAGCCGTACGGGCCGTGTCCTGAAGTGGGGCGTCGCAGCCCTGCTGATCGCCGCTCTGGGCCTGGGCAGCTGGCAACTGGCCGACACACTGCTGGACCGGGTCAAGGGCAACAGCGGCAGCAACGGCAACCCCACGCAGCCCGCCCAGACCGGAGAAGACCAGAAGCCCGTCAAGGAGATCACGCAGCTGCCCATCAGCAACGCGACGGTCTTCGGCAAGGAGCCGATCAAGGCCGAGGACGTCGGCAGGGCCGTGGACAAAAACCCCGAGACGGCCTGGGTCACCAAGATGTTCTTGTTCTCCTCGAACTTCGGCAACCTCGACTCCTACGACGACGGCAGCGGCATCATCGTCGACCTCGGCAGCGTCCGGGAGGTGACCGGCGTCGAAGCGGACATGTACAGCGCGGGCCACAAGGTCGAGGTCCGTGCGGCCGCCGCCGAGGCGACCTCCGCACGCTCCCTCTCCCAGTTCCCGCAGGAAGTCTCCAAGCTGCACGTCGCGGGGAAGAAGTTGGAGATCAAGACCGGCACTCCGGTGAAGACCCGCTTCCTGGTGATCCACATCACCAACCTGCCCGCTGAGAACGGCGGGGGCAGCTGGCGGGGCGGCATCAGCGAGATCAGGGTGTTCGGACCGGCCGACTAGTCCCGGGTACTGAAGTCGTCGAGGGTCCGCAGCGCCGACGGCGCAGCGGACCCTCGTATTCGTCCCGCCCGCCCCGTACTCTCCCTCCGGGAGGGGAGGTGTGATGTACGACGCAACGAACGGCGAGGACAGCGACCGGGAGCTGCTGGCACGGCACGTCGCCGGGGACCCCGATGCCTTCGGTGAGCTCGTGCGCCGGCACCGCGACCGGCTGTGGGCAGTGGCCCTGCGCACGCTCGGTGACCGCGAGGAGGCCGCCGACGCCGTGCAGGACGCCCTCGTATCCGCTTATCGGGCCGCACACTCCTTCCGCGGCGAGTCCGCCGTCACCACGTGGCTGCACCGGATCACCGTCAACGCCTGCCTCGATCGGGCCCGCAAGGCCGCCTCCCGCAGAACGGCCCCCCTCAATGACACGGACCGCCTGGAGCGCCTCCTGGAGCCCCATGAGTCCGCCGAGGCCCCCGCGGAGCGCGAGGACCTCCACCGCGAGCTGCTGGCCGCCCTCGCGACCCTCCCGGCCGACCAGCGGGCCGCTCTCGTCCTGGTCGACATGCAGGGATACTCCGTCGCCGAGGCCGCCCGCGTCCTCGACATCCCTGTCGGCACGGTGAAGAGCCGGTGTGCCAGGGGACGGGCGAAACTCGTCCCGATGCTCGCTCATCTGCGCTCGAATGCCGGGGATAACACCGCCACGGAGCGGGGAAGGAACCGGACGCCGGGGACACCCGTCCCACCAGCGGCAGACCCCAGTCAGCCAGCGCCAGGCGCAGACACGGTGAAGGGCGGAGGTGGACGAACGTGACTCCAGCAGCCGGCACGATCCGGCACCCTGACGTCTCCGAAATCTCTGACCTGACCGAGGGACTCCTCTCCCCGGTCCGGACCGGGGAGGTACGCCGCCATCTGGCCGAGTGCCCGCTGTGCGCCGACGTGCACGCGTCTCTGGCGGAGATCCGCGGCCTGCTCGGCACCCTGCCGGGGCCGCCCCGCATGCCCGTGGACATCGCCGGGCGCATCGACGCGGCGCTGGCCGCCGAGGCACTCCTGGACTCCACGACGCCCGAACCGGGCAACAAGTCCGACACCGCCCCAGTTGTTTCACGTGAAACAACGACAGCTGCGCGCTCCCGACGGGACGCGCGCCGGCCCGCCAGTCCCCCGATCGGCGCAACCGGTCCCGGGCGCCACCGGGCCCGCCGCCGGGTCGCGGTCATCGCAGGCCTCGCCGGAGCCGCCGCCTGCGCACTCGGGGTCTTCCTCGCCGGCAATCTGCTGGGTGGATCCCCGGACACGACGGCCCGCAAGTCCGCCACGAGCGCCACGGCCCAGGCCCCCGCCGACGGCACCTATACCCCCCAGGGGCTCCGGGACAGCGTGAACCGCCTCCTGGCCTCGGCAGAGGGCGCCAGAAAGGCGTCGCCCCAGGCCCAGCAGGAGAACAGCACTTACGGTCTGGAGAACGCCTCCCCGGGCGACCGGGCGGGCACGGACGCCACCGTGGTTCCGCCCTGCGCCCTGAACGCCACCGGCCGCGGCGAGACTCCGCTCGCCGTGGAGCGCGGTACCTATCAGGGCAGCGAGGTCTACCTGCTCGTCCTTCCGCATCTCGGCGACGCCGGCAGGGTGGACGCCTACCTCGTCGGCGCCGACTGTGCGGTCACCCCGTCGGACGGCACGGGCCGGCCCCTGCTGTCCAGGACCTACCCTCGAAGCTGACAGCTTGGGGCTCGTGGGTGAGCAGCCCGGGAATGCTCGCGCCTTAGGATCCGTTGGGTGGGGTGAGACTCCACACCGGCCCTGCAGGGCCAGCAGCGCGCAGTCCACAGAGACGAGGAAGAGACCCGTGAGCGACGTACGAAACGTGATCATCATCGGTTCCGGGCCCGCCGGTTACACCGCCGCCCTGTACACCGCACGTGCTTCGCTCAAGCCGCTGGTCTTCGAAGGCGCCGTCACCGCCGGTGGCGCGCTGATGAACACCACCGAGGTCGAGAACTTCCCCGGCTTCCAGGACGGCATCATGGGGCCGGACCTCATGGACAACATGCGCGGCCAGGCCGAGCGCTTCGGTGCGGAGCTCATCGCGGACGACATCGTGTCCGTGGACCTCAGCGGCGAGATCAAGACCGTGACCGACTCGGTCGGCACCGTGCACCGCGCCAAGGCCGTGATCGTGGCCACCGGCTCCCAGCACCGCAAGCTCGGCCTGCCCAACGAGGACGCCCTCTCCGGCCGCGGTGTCTCCTGGTGCGCCACCTGCGACGGTTTCTTCTTCAAGGACCAGGACATCGCCGTCGTCGGCGGCGGCGACACCGCGATCGAGGAGGCCACCTTCCTCTCCCGGTTCGCCAAGTCCGTGACGGTCGTTCACCGCCGCGATGCCCTGCGCGCTTCCAAGGCCATGCAGGACCGGGCCTTCGCCGACCCGAAGATCAAGTTCGCCTGGGACAGCGAGGTCTCCGAGATCCACGGCGACCAGAAGCTGTCCCACCTCACCCTGCGCAACACCAAGACCAGTGAGACTTCCGAGCTTGCCGTGACCGGCCTGTTCATCGCCGTCGGCCACGACCCCCGCACCGAACTGTTCAAGGACCAGCTGGAGCTCGACGACGAGGGCTACCTCAAGGTCGACGCCCCCTCCACGCGCACCAACGTCCCCGGCGTGTTCGGCGCCGGCGATGTCGTGGACCACACGTACCGTCAGGCCATCACCGCCGCCGGCACGGGCTGCGCCGCCGCCCTCGACGCCGAGCGCTTCCTCGCCGCCCTCTCGGACGCCGAGAAGGCCCCCGCGCTGGTCTGACCCCAGACACCCCCCACCTCAACACCCCGCAGGAAGAAATAGGAGGCCGCTGTGGCCGGCACCCTCAAGAACGTGACCGACGCCGACTTCGACACCGAGGTCCTCCAGAGCGAGAAGCCCGTCCTGGTGGACTTCTGGGCCGAGTGGTGCGGTCCCTGCCGCCAGATCGCTCCGTCCCTGGAGGCCATCGCGGCCGAGTACGGCGACCAGATCGAGATCGTCAAGCTCAACATCGACCAGAACCCGGGCACGGCCGCGAAGTACGGCGTCATGTCGATCCCGACCCTGAACGTCTACCAGGGCGGCGAGGTCGTGAAGACCATCGTCGGTGCCAAGCCGAAGGCCGCCATCGTGCGTGACCTCGACTCCTTCATCGAGGCCAAGGCCGTCTGATAGCAATGTTTCACGTGAAACGGGGCCGCCCTGGCAAGGGGCGGCCCCGTTTCACGCTCCGGACCCGACCGGGGCAAGCCGACCCGGTTGCCCGCCGCCGTCCTGTCACAGGGGGCGCAGGGCAGGCTCCTTCCGGGCGGCGCCCAGCAGCCGGTCCAGCGCCAGTTCCACGTCTTCCTTCCACGACAGCGTCGAACGCAGCTCCAACCTCAGCCGCGGATGCACCGGATGGGGGCGCACCGTCTTGAAGCCCACCGCGAGCAAGTGATCCGCCGGCAGCAGGCACGCGGGCCCTTCCCAGTGCGCGTCGCCGAAGGCCTCGATCGCCCGGAAGCCCCGCCGCAACAGGTCCTTGGCCACTGTCTGCACCATCACCCGCCCAAGGCCCTGCCCCTGATACCCCGGCATGATCCATGCCGTGATCAGCTGCACCGCGTCCGGGGACACCGGGCTCGTCGGAAAGGCCGTGGACCTGGGCACGTACGCAGGCGGCGCGTACAGGACGAACCCCACCGGTACCTCGTCCACATAGACCACACGGCCGCACGAGCCCCACTCCAGCAGGACCGCGGAGATCCACGCCTCCTTCTCCATGGCCGGAGTCCCCGCCTTGGCTGCGGCCTCACCGCTGACAGGATCGAGTTCCCAGAACACGCAGGACCGGCAACGCAGAGGCAGGTCCTGGAGGTTGTCCAGTGTGAGTGGTACCAACCGACGCCCCATGAGCGCATGGTATCCAGGGTCCGAATCAGGAGAAACCGCAACAAGGCAAAGGGGAGGGGGGGGGGGGTGGTGGGGCCGGGGGAGACAGCCACCCCCCCCCACAGAGCCCCCGACGCACCCAGACGGTCGCTCTCTCCAGCACACGCCCGCCCCCG
>NZ_JBHXTC010000008.1:124676-148407 GCF_042677605.1 Streptomyces sp. NPDC127106
TCTAATACACCCCCCCCCTATCCGCGTGTGACTCCCGCGTCAAAAAACACTCCCGCCCACACCGCCCGGGGGGCGCGGGGGGCCCCGCCCGCCCCCCCCCCCCCCCTCCCCTCGACGGCCGGAAAGTCACTCCCCGGACGGTCGCTGCTCCAGCACCCGGCCCTCGCCCGGCGCCAGCGTCGCCAGGATCCGCTCCAGGTCCTCCATCGAAGCGAACTCGACCGTGATCTTGCCCTTCTTCTGGCCCAGGTCCACCTTCACCCGGGTGTCGAAGCGGTCTGACAGCCGCGTCGCGAGGTCGCTCAGCGCCGGGGCGACCCGGGCTCCGGCCCGCGGTCGCTTCGGCTTCGCCAAGCTCTCGGGCTCGGCCCCCATCAGGGAGACGATCTCCTCGACCGAGCGCACCGACAGGCCTTCGGCCACGATGCGCGCCGCCAGCGCTTCCTGCGCTTCGGGGTCTTCCACGGGCAGCAGGGCGCGCGCGTGGCCCGCCATGAGCACACCCGCCGCCACGCGCCGCTGGACCGTCGGCGCCAGCTTGAGCAGTCGCAGCGTGTTCGTCACCTGGGGACGGGAACGCCCGATCCGGTCCGCCAGCTCGTCATGCGTGCAGTTGAAGTCCTTCAGTAGCTGGTCGTACGCGGCGGCCTCCTCCAGCGGGTTCAGCTGAGCCCGGTGGAGGTTCTCCAGCAGCGCGTCGAGGAGCAGCTTGTCGTCCTCCGTCGCCCGGATGATCGCCGGAACGTATTCCAGCTCGAGGTTCTTGCACGCGCGCCAGCGGCGCTCGCCCATGATCAGCTCGTAGCGGTCCGGGCCGGACTGGCGCACCACCACCGGCTGGAGCAGGCCCACCTCCTGGATGGAGGTCATCAGCTCTGCCAGGGCGTCGTCGTCGAACACCTCGCGGGGCTGCCGCGGGTTCGGCGTGATGGTGCCGATGGGGAGCTCTGCGAACGTCGCCCCCGGCACGCCGTCGACTGAGGGCTCCGCCGGCTCGGGCGCCGGAACCGGCTCGACCGGCGCCGATGTTTCACGTGAAACATCGGCCTGGGAGAGCGAGGCCAGCTTCGCCGCCGCGATCCCGCGTTCCGAGGTCAGCGTCGGCACCGCAGCCGGCGAGGTCGACCCCGAGCCGATCACGCCCGGTGCCTGCTCCTGCTGGGCTTGGGGGATCAGCGCGGCGAGCCCCCGGCCCAGACCCCTTCGTCGCTCGCTCACTGGATCCCCTCCGCCACACTCTGCGTGCTGTTCAGGCCCGCGCCCATATGGGCGTGCCGGGCGTCGTACTGGATTCCGGCCCCTCGCAGCGCGATCTCACGCGCCGCCTCCAGGTAGGAAAGGGAACCGCTGGAACTCGGGTCATAGGTGAGCACCGTCTGCCCGTAGCTGGGAGCCTCGGAAATGCGCACCGACCGGGGGATGCTCGTCCGCAGCACCTCGCTGCCGAAGTGGGTGCGAACCTCCTCGGCCACCTGGGAGGCCAGCCGGGTCCTGCCGTCGTACATCGTCAGAAGAATGGTGGAGACGTGCAGCGCCGGGTTGAGGTGCGACCGCACCAGGTCCACATTGCGCAGGAGCTGGCCCAGTCCCTCCAGCGCGTAGTACTCGCACTGGATCGGGATCAGCACCTCGGCACCGGCGACCAGTGCGTTGACCGTGAGCAGGCCCAGAGAGGGCGGGCAGTCGATGAGGATGTAGTCCAGCGGCTGCTCGTACGCCTGGATGGCCCGCTGCAGGCGGCTCTCGCGCGCCACCAGGGAGACCAGCTCGATCTCCGCGCCCGCCAGATCGATGGTGGCCGGGGCGCAGAAGAGACCCTCCACGTCCACCACCGGCTGGACCACCTCCAGCAGCGGCCTGCTGTCGACCAGCACGTCGTAGATCGAGGGGACGTCCGCGTGGTGGTCGATCCCGAGCGCGGTGGACGCGTTCCCCTGCGGGTCGAGGTCGATGACCAGCACCCGCGCGCCATGGAGTGCCAGCGATGCTGCCAGGTTCACGGTCGTCGTGGTCTTGCCGACGCCGCCCTTCTGGTTGGCGACCACCATCACCCGTGTCCGGTCCGGCCGGGGCAGTCCCTCGCCGGCACGCCGCAGCGACTCGACCGCAAACGGGTTGGGCACACCGCCAGGCGTGTCGTTGTCGGCGGGGGGCGGTGGTGATGTTTCACGTGAAACATCGCCACCCGCCGTTTCAGAGCGGGGACCGGGGACCGGGTCGGCCATCGGCCCCGCGAGGTTGGCGTCGGACCGCACGGTGTCACTCTCCTCGGCATGGGGCTCGCGATGAACAGAGCCTGCCATGCCACCGGGGCCGCGAACCAGCGGGGCCCGTACTCCTGTGGATGAACCCACAGATGTGGACAACTCCGTCCCCCCTCCGTCCCCGGGGGACCGAGGGGGCGCGGCCGCCCGGCCGCGACTGATGATTCCGTGCAGCAGAGAGCGACGTTTCACGTGAAACACGATGCCGGGGCGGAGCCGACAGTCCTCTACGACACTCCCAAATCCGCACCTATAGGGCCCAACACCCCGCGGGGCGCTGGGGAGCCACCAGGCCGGATTCGCTCCTACCGGCGCCGGCGCGAACGCCCCACCCGGGCCGCCTTTGCGCGCTTGGCCGCGAACCGCACGCCACCGGGGCTCTCCCCGACCTCGACCCGCACCACCGTCGACATGGGGTCCACCACACCCGCGCCGACCTGGAGCACGGAGGTCTTCACCACACCCAGCCTCGCCAGCGCGACCTTCGCCGCCGCGAGCTCCTCATCGGCGGTGTCACCCTTGAGCGCCAGCATCTCGCCGTACGGGCGCAGCAGGGGCACGCCCCAGCCGGCAAGGCGGTCCAGCGGGGCCACTGCCCGCGCCGTGACCACGTGCACGGGCTGCACCTTGCCGAGCATCTCCTCGGCCCGGCCGCGCACCACCGTGACATGGTCCAGCCCCAGCAGCTCCACGGCCTCCTGGAGGAAGTTCGTGCGCCGGAGCAGCGGCTCCAGCAGCGTGATCTTCAGGTCTCGGCGCACCAAGGCCAGCGGGATGCCGGGCAGGCCGGCGCCCGAGCCCACGTCGCACACGGTGACGCCCTCGGGCACCACCTCCGACAGGACCGCGCAGTTCAGCAGGTGCCGTTCCCACAAACGCGGCACCTCGCGCGGCCCGATCAGGCCGCGCTGGACCCCTGCGTCCGCGAGCAGCTCCGCATACCGCACAGCTTCGGGGAAAAACTCGCCGAACACCGCACGCGCCTCTTCCGGCGCCGGGGGAAGCTCCGCTGCCTCCGTCACGGGGACCGTCCTTCCTTATTGCGTATCGCGTGATCGTGAAACGCACTGGTACTGCCAGGCTGACAAACATCGGCCCCGCCTGCGACACAGACGGGGCCGAACACATCGGGGCTTGCGATCAGGCCGGGAGCACAACGACGAAGCGCTGCGGTTCCTCGCCCTCCGACTCGCTCCGCAGACCGGCGGCCGCCACGGCGTCGTGGACGACCTTCCGCTCGAACGGCGTCATCGGGGCCAGCTTCAGCGGCTCACCGGAGGCCTTCACATCGGCCGCCGCCTTGGCACCCAGCGCCGCCAGCTCCTGACGCTTCTTGGCGCGGAACCCTGCGATGTCCAGCATCAGCCGGCTGCGGTCCCCGGTCTCGCGGTGCACGGCGAGGCGGGTCAGCTCCTGCAATGCCTCCAGGACCTCGCCATCGCGGCCCACGAGCTTCTGCAGGTCGCGGCTGCCGGAGTCGCTGACGATCGAGACCGAGGCCCGGTCGGCCTCGACGTCCATGTCGATGTCACCGTCGAGATCGGCGATGTCGAGCAGACCCTCAAGGTAGTCGGCCGCGATCTCACCCTCCTGCTCGAGGCGGGTCAGGGTGTCGCCACTCTCAGCGGCGGCGGTGGTGGTGCCTTCCGTCACGGGAGGGACTCCTTCTTACTTCTTGGAAGAGGGCTTGGAGGGCGTCTGACGCTGCGCCTTCGTCTGGCGCTTCGGCTGCTGCCGCCTCGGGGCGCCGCTGCTGGCCGCGTCCGCGTCCGCCGTGGCAACGGAGCTCTTCATCACAGAACCGTCCGTCTGGGCGGCCAGGCCCTGCTTCGTCAGAGATGCGATGAACTTGCGCTCGATGTCGTTGCGGTCCGGACCCTTGGCCACGATCGCGGCGACGATCTTCTTCTTACCCCGGCCCTTGACCTGCCCGTGCGAGCTGACGGACTTGAGCAGGCGCGTCAGGTACTGGTCCTGCGCCTTGCTGCCCGGCGTCGGGTTCTGGTTGATCACGTACATCTGCTGACCCATGGTCCAGACGTTGGTGGTCAGCCAGTAGACGAGGACACCGACGGGGAAGTTGATACCCATGACCGCGAAGATCACCGGGAAGATGTACATCAGCATCTTCTGCTGCTGCATGAACGGCGTCTTGACCGTGAGGTCCACGTTCTTCTGCATCAGCTGGCGCTGCGTGTAGAACTGCGACAGCGACATCAGGATGATCATGACTGCGGTCACGATCCGGACGTCCGTGAGGGAGGCGCCGAGGGCGGCGACCTTCTCCGGGCTGTCCATGAACTTGGCTGCGATCGGCGCGCCGAAGATCTTCGCTTCGCGGGCGCTGTCGACCAGCTGCTGGTCCAGCACACCGATGGTCTTGCCATCAGCGATGTGCGACAGCACGGAGTACAGCGCGAAGAAGAACGGCGACTGCGCCAGGATGGGAAGGCACGAAGAGAGCGGGTTGGTACCCGTCTCCTTGTACAGCTTCATCATCTCTTCGGACTGACGCTGCTTGTCGTTCTTGTAGCGCTCCTGGATCGCCTTCATCTTCGGCTGGAGCGCCTGCATGCCCCGCGTCGCCTTGATCTGCTTCACGAAGAGCGGGATCAGGCAGATGCGGATCAGGACCACCAGGGACACGATGGACAGGCCCCAGGCCCATCCGCTGTCCGACCCGAAGATCGCACCGTACAGCGAGTGGAACTGAACGACGATCCACGAGACGGGTGTGGTGATAAAGCTGAACAGACTGGCAATCGTGTCCACTAATCAGGCTCCTTGAGCATTGCGAGATCTACGCAACGCAGTGCGCAGCTGCTCGTGCCAACGCGGGCGTTTACGAGGTGGGACATGATCAACACCACCCGCGGACCACGGGTTGCACCGCAGGATCCGCCAGGCGGTGAGAACGGTCCCCTTCACCGCACCATGCCGGTCGATGGCCGTGAACCCGTAGCGCGAGCACGAGGGGTAGTAACGGCACACCGGGCCGAGCAGCGGACTGATGGTCCACTGGTACAGCTTGATCAAAGCGAGCAGCGGGTACTTCATCGAGCTGCGCCTCCCAGGAGCCGCAGCAGAGCGGCGTCCAGGTCCTTGGCCAGGTCCTCGAGGCTGGCATCACCCGATCCAGGCAATGCCCTCACCACCACCAGGCTACCGGCGGGCAGGCGGGAGAGCCGCTCGCGTACGAGATGGCGCAGGCGGCGCTTCACCCGGTTCCGGACGACGGCACCACCCACGGCCTTGCTGACGACGAAACCCGCACGGGTCGAGGGATCTGTCTCCCCCGACCCGTGCGGGTCCATTGCGCCGCTTGTGCGTAGGTGGACGACGAGGAGCGGACGACCGGCCCTGCGGCCTCGGCGTACCGCGCTCGCGAAGTCCTCGCGCCGCCTCAGCCGATTTTCGGGAGACAGCACGACGTCACGACCT
Source organism: Streptomyces sp. NPDC127106 (assembly GCF_042677605.1). Classification (NCBI taxonomy): domain Bacteria; kingdom Bacillati; phylum Actinomycetota; class Actinomycetes; order Kitasatosporales; family Streptomycetaceae; genus Streptomyces; species Streptomyces sp. NPDC127106. Next base: position 130,382 of record NZ_JBHXTC010000008.1, read on the forward strand.
GCGTGAGTTACGCGGAGAGGGCAGCGCGGCCCTTGCTGCGGCGGTTCGCCAGGATGGCGCGACCGGCACGGGTCCGCATCCGCAGGCGGAAGCCGTGGGTCTTCGCGCGACGACGGTTGTTCGGCTGGAAGGTGCGCTTGCTCACTCGGGGGCTCCAGAAAATGAATCGTTGTGGCGGGACATCGCCTGGCTGTCACCGTGCGCCCACGAGGAAGCTCGCGTGTTCGCCCGAGTGGCACCGCTCAACGACCACAGTCAGTGATCCTCGCCCATCGGTAGGCAGGCGGCAGCAGCCATCGACAACTCGACCTCGTTACGGTACGCGCGGCTACGCCGTCCGGTCAAACCGAGGCGACACCGTCCCACGCTGTGCACAGGCTGTGGACAACGACTTGAACCGTACCGGTTGCGCTGACTACCGTTGTCTGACCCCGGATTTTTGTCCCGACCGTCCCAAAGAACCACACATTCGTGGGACCCCCTGTGAGAGAGCGTGCCCTGTGGCTGACGTACCTGCCGATCTTGCCGCAGTGTGGCCACGGGTGCTCGAGAAGCTCCTGGGGGAAGGACAGCAGGCGGTCGAGCCGAAGGACCAGCAGTGGGTCGAGCGCTGCCAGCCCCTGGCCCTCGTCGCCGACACCGCGCTGCTCGCCGTCCCCAATGAATACGGAAAGCGCGTCCTCGAAGGCCGGCTGGCACCACTGATCAGCGATGCGCTCAGCCGCGAGTGCGGCCGCCCCATCCGCATCGCCATCACCGTGGACGACTCCGCCGGCGAGCCCGCGCCGCCGGCACCGCCGGCCCCGCACCGCGGCGAGTCGTACGAGCCGTACGGCGGCCCGCGCCCCGGCGGCCACACCGGTCCCGGCCCGGGCGACGACCAGCTGCCCACCGCCCGCCCCGCGTACCCGGACTACCAGCAGCCGCGTCCCGAGCCCGGCGCCTGGCCGCGCGGTGGCCAGCAGGACGACTACGGTTGGCAGCAGCCGCGCCTCGGCGGCTTCCCCGAGCGCGACCCGTACGCCTCCCCGCAGCCGGGCTACCTCCAGCAGCCCGAGTCCGGCGGCTACGACCAGGGCTCCTACGAGCAGCAGCCGTACGAGCCCTCGCCGTACGAGCCCCAGCAGCCGCATCCCTATGAACAGCAGTACGAGCCCTCGGGCCCGCGCCCGGGGCCCGGCCGCTCCGCGCCGCCGCCGGCACCGCCCGGCGGCTCCAGCTCGGGCCCGATCGAGCCGACCGCCCGGCTGAACCCGAAGTACCTCTTCGACACCTTCGTCATCGGCGCCTCCAACCGCTTCGCGCACGCCGCCGCGGTGGCCGTCGCCGAGGCGCCGGCCAAGGCCTACAACCCGCTCTTCATCTACGGGGAGTCGGGTCTCGGCAAGACGCACCTGCTGCACGCCATCGGGCACTACGCGCGGAGCCTCTACCCGGGAACCCGCGTGCGGTACGTGAGCTCGGAGGAGTTCACCAACGAGTTCATCAACTCCATCCGCGACGGCAAGGGCGACGCCTTCCGCAAGCGGTACCGCGAGATGGACATCCTGCTCGTCGACGACATCCAGTTCCTGGCGAGCAAGGAGTCGACGCAGGAGGAGTTCTTCCACACCTTCAACACCCTCCACAACGCCAACAAGCAGATCGTGCTGTCCTCCGACCGGCCGCCCAAGCAGCTGGTCACCCTGGAGGACCGGCTCCGCAACCGCTTCGAGTGGGGTCTGATCACCGACGTCCAGCCGCCCGAGCTGGAGACCCGGATCGCGATCCTGCGCAAGAAGGCGGTCCAGGAGCAGCTCAACGCCCCGCCGGAGGTGCTGGAGTTCATCGCCTCCCGCATCTCGCGCAACATCCGCGAGCTGGAAGGGGCGCTGATCCGGGTCACGGCCTTCGCGAGCCTGAACCGGCAGCCGGTCGACCTCGGGCTGACCGAGGACGTCCTCAAGAACCTGATCCCCGGGGGCGAGGACTCGGCACCGGAGATCACGGCCTCGGACATCATGGCGGCCACGGCCGACTACTTCGGCCTGACGGTGGACGACCTGTGCGGCTCCTCGCGCAGCCGCGTCCTGGTCACTGCCCGGCAGATCGCGATGTACCTCTGCCGGGAGCTCACGGACCTGTCCCTGCCGAAGATCGGGGCGCAGTTCGGCGGGCGGGACCACACCACCGTCATGCACGCGGACCGCAAGATCCGCGCTCTCATGGCCGAGCGGCGCTCCATCTACAACCAGGTCACCGAGCTCACCAACCGCATCAAGAACGGCTGAGCCGCCTCACCCCACCCACGGCATCCGGCGCCTCGCATCCGCCGTCCACACCCACACCCACACACATCCACATCGGCATCCGACGGCCCGTCAACGGCCCTTCGGTGCCCTCTCAAACGCCTCCACAGGGCGCTTCCGGAGTGATCCGGGGGCGCCCTTCTTTGTGTGCGCGCCCCTTGTCTGTTCGAATACGCCCCCTGTGGAGCAACTTGTCCACAGATTGCGGAACTTTCTCTAGTCCACAGGCTGGGGACCGTTTTCCTCACCCACAATCTGTCCACAGGGCGCCGGGTTGAGGGACCATCAGCCCAGGTCACAGTCCTGTGGAATTGTGCGTGACAGATATCCACAGCTTGTGGACGGAAGATCTATCCACAGGCTCGTCCACTGCGTTGTCCACCGCTCACCCACAGGTTGCCGCATCCTGTGCACAGGTTCCGACGGGTTACCCACACCGCTGTCCACTGTTCGGCAACCGAGTGCCCCTCCTCACCACCCGGAGTGAAAGCCGTCACACGGAAGTCGACGTTTGGGCTGTGGAGTACTTGGGGAAAGCTGGGGACGCAGCTGTGGAGTAGTCCGGGTCACCTGGGGATGGCCTGTGCAGAACTTTCTGTTCTCCACAGCACCCCCCTGTTGTCCACCGGTGCCACCCACAGGGCATGGGGATAAAAAACCGCGCCTGACCTGCGGCGACGGGCTTATCCACGGTTTCCACAAGCCCTACTACTACCCCCATGGACAGTTAGCTCGGATTCGGTTTTCAAGCAGGTGCTGTGCACAACGTGGTCGAGAGGCCTCCCCGACACCTCGCTCCCGATTTGACGGCCGGCAGCACCAGCTGTCGGCGCCGTACGTCAGACTGGTTCCCGGCATCGAGGCCCCGAGCCCTCCAAGGCACCGGGCCGACGGGCCGACGACGAAGGCCGGTAGACGGACGAGCGAGCAACAGCAGGAGGCGGTTCCGGTGAAGATCCGGGTGGAGCGCGACGTACTCGCGGAGGCGGTGGCCTGGGCTGCCCGCAGCCTCCCGGCCCGGCCGCCGGTCCCCGTACTCGCGGGCCTGCTGCTGAAGGCCGAGGACGGCACCCTGTCCCTCTCCGGCTTCGACTACGAGGTCTCGGCCCGCGTCTCCGTCGAGGCCGACGTGGAGGAGGACGGCACCGTCCTCGTCTCCGGCCGGCTCCTCGCCGACATCTGCCGCGCCCTCCCCAACCGGCCCGTGGAGATTTCCACAGACGGTGTACGGGCGACCGTGGTCTGCGGCTCCTCGCGGTTCACCCTCCACACCCTGCCTGTGGAGGAGTACCCGGCCCTGCCCCAGATGCCGACCGCGACCGGCACGGTCTCCGGCGAGGTCTTCGCCGCCGCCGCGGCCCAGGTCGCCATCGCCGCCGGCCGCGACGACACGCTGCCCGTCCTCACCGGCGTCCGCATCGAGATCGAGGGCGACCGCGTCACCCTGGCCTCCACCGACCGCTACCGCTTCGCGGTCCGCGAGTTCCTGTGGAAGCCGGAGAACCCGGACGCCTCGGCCGTGGCCCTGGTGCCCGCCAAGACGCTCCTGGACACCGCCAAGTCCCTGACCAGCGGCGACACCGTCACCCTGGCGCTGTCGGGCTCCGGCGCGGGCGAGGGCCTGATCGGTTTCGAGGGCGCCGGCCGCCGCACCACCACCCGCCTCCTCGAGGGCGACCTGCCGAAGTACCGCACGCTGTTCCCGACGGAGTTCAACTCCATCGCCGTGATCGAGACCGCGCCGTTCGTCGAGGCCGTCAAGCGCGTGGCCCTGGTTGCCGAGCGCAACACCCCGGTCCGCCTGAGCTTCGAGAAGGGCGTGCTGACCCTGGAGGCCGGCTCCTCCGACGATGCACAGGCTGTGGAGCGCGTCGACGCCTCCCTGGAGGGCGACGACATCTCCATCGCCTTCAACCCGACCTTCCTGCTCGACGGCCTGAGCGCGATCGACTCGCCGGTCGCCCAGCTCAGCTTCACCACGTCCACCAAGCCGGCGCTGCTCAGCGGCCGCCCCTCGGTCGACGCCGAGGCGGACGAGGCGTACAAGTACCTGATCATGCCGGTGCGCCTGTCCGGCTGACGCCCGCTGTGCACAGGGCCCGGTCCCGCAGCCTGCGGAACCGGGCCCGACGGCGTTCGCGCCCCGCCTTCCGCGTCCCGCGCCCCGCGCCGCCTGGAGCGCCGCCGGATGCCGCGCCCGGCCCCCGTACGGCGGGTGCCTGGAGCGCCCGTGGCGCCGGGCGGCACCGCCCGGCGTAGGCTCGGAGCCGGGTCTCCCGGGAATCGGGGGAATCCGGCACAAACGGCCACAACGCTTAAGGAACCACCTGATGGAGCTCGGTCTCGTCGGTCTCGGCAAGATGGGCGGCAACATGCGCGAGCGCATCCGCCGCGCAGGCCACACCGTCATCGGATACGACCGCAATCCGGACCTCGCCGATGTCCACAGCCTGTCGGAACTTGTGGACAGCCTGCAGGCCCCCCGCGTGGTGTGGGTGATGGTCCCGGCCGGTGCCGCGACCCAGTCCACCGTCGACGAGCTCGCGGAGCTGCTCTCGCCGGGCGACATCGTCGTGGACGGCGGTAACTCGCGCTGGACCGACGACGAGAAGCACGCCGCGGAGCTCGCCGCCAAGGGCATCGGCTTCGTCGACTGCGGTGTCTCCGGCGGCGTGTGGGGCCTGGAGAACGGCTACGCGCTGATGTACGGCGGCGACAAGGAACACGTCGCCGCGGTCCAGCCGGTCTTCGACGCCCTCAAGCCGGAGGGCGAGTTCGGCTCCGTGCACGCGGGCAAGGTCGGCGCGGGCCACTTCGCGAAGATGGTCCACAACGGTATCGAGTACGCCATGATGCAGGCCTACGCCGAGGGCTGGGAGCTGCTGGAGAAGGTGGACTCGGTCACCGACGTCCGCGAGGTGTTCCGGTCCTGGCAGGAGGGCACGGTCATCCGCTCCTGGCTGCTCGACCTGGCCGTCAACGCGTTGGACGAGGACGAGCACCTGGAGCAGTTGCGCGGCTTCGCGCAGGACTCGGGCGAGGGCCGCTGGACGGTGGAGGCGGCGATCGACAACGCCGTGCCGCTGCCCGCGATCACCGCCTCGCTGTTCGCGCGGTTCGCCTCGCGCCAGGACGACTCGCCGCAGATGAAGATGATCGCCGCGCTGCGCAACCAGTTCGGCGGCCACGCGGTCGAGAAGAAGTAACAGCTGCCGCGGGCGCGGCACGGGGCCCGCGGCACACAGCAGTACCGCAGTACAGAGCAGAACAACAGGAAGCCGGGGGAGGTCGGCGCCGCATGCATGTCTCGCATCTCTCGTTGGCCGACTTCCGCTCGTACGCCCGGGCCGAGGTTCCCCTCGATCCGGGCGTCACGGCTTTCGTGGGCCCCAACGGCCAGGGCAAGACGAACCTGGTCGAGGCGATCGGCTACCTGGCGACGCTGGGCAGCCACCGGGTGTCCTCGGACGCCCCGCTCGTAAGGATGGGGGCGCAGCGGGCCGTCGTCCGCGCGGCCGTCCGGCAGGGCGAACGGCAGCAGCTGGTCGAGCTGGAGCTCAACCCCGGGCGGGCCAACCGGGCCCGCATCAACAGGTCCTCGCAGGTCAGGCCGCGGGACGTGCTGGGGATCGTACGGACGGTGCTGTTCGCACCGGAGGACCTGGCGCTGGTGAAGGGCGATCCGGGCGAGCGCCGGAAGTTCCTCGACGAGCTGGTGACGGCCCGCTCGCCGCGGATGGCCGGGGTCCGGTCGGACTACGAGCGGGTGTTGAAGCAGCGGAACACCCTGCTGAAGTCGGCCGCCATGGCGCGCCGGCACGGCGGCCGCTCCATGGACCTGTCGACGCTGGACGTGTGGGACCAGCACCTGGCGCGCGCGGGTGCGGAGCTGCTGGCCCAGCGGCTCGACCTGATCGCCTCCCTGCTGCCCCTGGCGGACAAGGCGTACGAGCAGCTCGCCCCCGGCGGCGGGCCGCTGGGCCTGGCCTACCGGTCCTCGGCCGGCGAGGCGGTGGACACCGGGGCGGCCCGGACCCGGGAGGAGCTGTACGAGGCCCTGCTCGACGCGCTCGCTCAGGTGCGCAAGCAGGAGATCGAGCGGGGCGTGACCCTGGTGGGCCCGCATCGCGACGACGTGCTGCTGCGGCTGGGAGAGCTGCCGGCGAAGGGGTACGCGAGCCACGGGGAGTCGTGGTCGTACGCGCTGGCGCTGCGGCTGGCCTCGTACGAACTGCTGCGCGCGGAGGGGGCCGAGCCGGTGCTGATCCTCGACGACGTCTTCGCGGAACTGGACGCACGGCGCCGGGAGCGGTTGGCCGAGCTGGTGGCGCCGGCGGAGCAGGTGCTGGTGACGGCAGCTGTGGACGAAGACGTTCCGGATGTTCTGACGGGGGCGCGGTTCGGGGTGTCCGGCGGTGAGGTGACCCGACTGTGAAAGAGGACAAGCGGAATCCCCAGGAGCCGGCCGGAACCCGTCCGGAGCACAAGGTTCCGGAGCTCTCGGGTGTGGACCTCGCGCGCCAGGCGTTGGCGGCGGCCCGGGAGCAGGCGCGGGCGCGCGGCACCGCGGCCGGCGGCGGGCGGAGCGGACGGCACCAGCCGGGCCTGCGCTCGGGGGCGCGGGCGGACGGCCGGGACCCGATGCCGCTGATGGCGGCGTTGGACCGGCTGCGCACGGAGCGCGGCTGGGAGATGCCGATGGCGGTGGCCGGCGTGATGGAGCGCTGGCCGGAGATCGTCGGCCCGGAGATCGCGACGCACTGCGAACCGGAACGCTACGAGGACCGCGAGCTGGTCGTGCGGTGCGACTCCTCGGCCTGGGCGGCGCAGCTCAAGCTGCTGGCCCCGCAGCTGGTGGCCCGGCTGAACGCCGACCTCGGCCAGGGCACGGTCCGGCTGATCAAGGTGCAGGGCCCGGGCGGACGTCCGAAGCGGCACGGTCCCTGGCGCGCTCCCGGCAGTACGGGCCCGGGCGACACCTACGGCTGAGGCCCCGGTCGGCCCGGGCAGGGGCCGGCCCCTGCCCGCCGCTGCCCACCCCGGCACCACGGCGCCCTCTCGCGCTGACCGCTGCCGCACCGGCAGCCACATCCGCCCCGGCAGAGCCCTGACTGAGCCTCGGTGGAGCCTTGGCGAGGCCCCGCCCGCGGCACCTCGCACCCTCCTGCCCGGGTGGCGTCCCTCACGGTAGTGGAAGGTTGACAGCCCGAAGCGCTGGATGCCCGTGTGAGCCTCTTTGAGCCCCGGTCCGGATATGGGGAGTCGGAGAGAGGAGGTTCAGGGCGGCACATGCGTACTCAGGTACCGGCAAACCCCCATTCATGTCCGTGGTACCGGTAGACTGAAGCGAATCCCGCCTCGCCGCGGGATTCGGAGAAAACACGCTGACAACGCAGATCGACGCAGCCGCTCCTTGCCGGCACGCCTGCCGGCCCGGAGTCCGGCCTGTGCTGTGCCAGAAAGGGCGCTTCGTGGCCGATTCCGGCAACCCCAACGACAACCAGTCCACAGCCGGCGAGAACGGGGAGGTCACCGCCTCGTACGACGCCTCCGCGATCCAGGTGCTGGAGGGCCTGGACGCGGTTCGCAAGCGGCCCGGCATGTACATCGGCTCCACCGGTGAGCGAGGCCTGCACCACCTCGTCTACGAGGTGGTCGACAACTCCGTCGACGAGGCGCTGGCCGGTCACGCGGACACCATCGACGTGACCATCCTGGCCGACGGCGGCGTGCGCGTGGTCGACAACGGGCGCGGCATCCCGGTGGACATCGTCCCCTCGGAGGGCAAGCCGGCGGTCGAGGTCGTCCTGACGGTCCTGCACGCGGGCGGCAAGTTCGGCGGTGGCGGCTACGCCGTGTCCGGCGGTCTGCACGGCGTCGGCGTCTCCGTGGTGAACGCCCTCTCGACCAAGGTCTCGGTCGAGGTCCGGCGCGACGGCTACCGCTGGACCCAGGACTACAAGATGGGTGCTCCCACCGCGCCGCTGGCGCGGAACGAGGAGACCGACACGCACGGCACGTCGGTGACCTTCTGGGCCGACGGCGACATCTTCGAGACCACCGAGTACTCCTTCGAGACGCTCTCCCGGCGCTTCCAGGAGATGGCCTTCCTGAACAAGGGCCTGACCATCTCGCTGACCGACGAGCGCGAGTCGGCGAAGGCCACGGCGGGCGCCGACGACCCGGAGGCGGACACGGCCGAGCCCGCGGCGCGCACCGTCCGGTACCACTACGAGGGCGGCATCGTCGACTTCGTGAAGTACCTCAACTCGCGCAAGGGCGAGCTGATCCACCCGACCGTCATCGACGTCGAGGCCGAGGACAAGGAGCGGATGCTCTCGGTCGAGATCGCGATGCAGTGGAACTCGCAGTACAGCGAGGGCGTGTACTCCTTCGCCAACACGATCCACACGCACGAGGGCGGCACCCACGAGGAGGGCTTCCGCGCCGCGCTGACCTCCCTGGTCAACCGGTACGCGCGCGACAAGAAGCTGCTCCGCGAGAAGGACGACAACCTCACCGGCGACGACATCCGCGAGGGTCTCACCGCGATCATCTCGGTCAAGCTCGGCGAGCCGCAGTTCGAGGGCCAGACCAAGACCAAGCTGGGCAACACGGAGGCGAAGACCTTCGTCCAGAAGGTGGCCCACGAGCACCTGTCGGACTGGTTCGACCGCAACCCGAACGAGGCCGCGGACATCGTCCGCAAGGCCATCCAGGCGGCCACGGCCCGCGTCGCGGCCCGCAAGGCCCGCGACCTGACGCGCCGCAAGGGCCTGTTGGAGAGCGCCTCGCTGCCGGGCAAGCTGTCCGACTGCCAGTCGAACGACCCGACCAAGTGCGAGATCTTCATCGTCGAGGGTGACTCCGCCGGCGGTTCCGCGAAGTCCGGCCGCAACCCGATGTACCAGGCCATCCTGCCGATCCGCGGCAAGATCCTGAACGTCGAGAAGGCCCGTATCGACAAGATCCTCCAGAACACCGAGGTCCAGGCGCTCATCTCCGCCTTCGGCACCGGCATCCACGAGGACTTCGACATCGAGAAGCTCCGCTACCACAAGATCATCTTGATGGCGGACGCCGACGTCGACGGCCAGCACATCAACACCCTGCTGCTGACCTTCCTGTTCCGCTTCATGCGCCCGCTGGTCGAGGCCGGCCACGTCTACCTCTCCCGCCCGCCGCTCTACAAGATCAAGTGGGGTCGCGACGACTTCGAGTACGCGTACTCGGACCGCGAGCGCGACGCCCTGGTCGAGCACGGCAAGCGCCAGGGCAAGCGGATCAAGGAAGACTCGATCCAGCGCTTCAAGGGTCTCGGTGAGATGAACGCCGAGGAGCTGCGCGTCACCACCATGGACGTGGACCACCGCGTGCTCGGTCAGGTCACCCTGGACGACGCGGCCCAGGCCGACGACCTGTTCTCGGTGCTGATGGGTGAGGACGTCGAGGCACGGCGCTCCTTCATCCAGCGCAACGCCAAGGACGTTCGCTTCCTCGACATCTGAGTCGGCTCTCCACGGCCGCCCGAAAGGATTTCTGACCAGCAATGGCCGACGAAACCACCCCCACCGCCGAGAACACCGCGGAGGAGCAGCAGATGCGCATCGAGCCCGTCGGGCTCGAGACGGAGATGCAGCGTTCCTACCTCGACTACGCGATGTCCGTCATCGTGTCCCGCGCGCTGCCCGACGTGCGCGACGGCCTCAAGCCGGTGCACCGCCGCGTCCTGTACGCGATGTACGACGGCGGCTACCGGCCCGAGAAGGGCTTCTACAAGTGCGCCCGCGTCGTGGGCGACGTCATGGGCACCTACCACCCGCACGGTGACACCTCCATCTACGACGCCCTGGTCCGCCTGGCCCAGCCGTGGTCGATGCGCATGCCGCTCGTGGACTCCAACGGCAACTTCGGCTCCCCGGGCAACGACCCGGCCGCCGCCATGCGCTACACCGAGTGCAAGATGGCGCCGCTGTCGATGGAGATGGTCCGGGACATCGACGAGGAGACCGTCGACTTCCAGGACAACTACGACGGCCGCAACCAGGAGCCGACGGTCCTGCCGTCCCGATTCCCGAACCTCCTGGTCAACGGCTCCGCCGGCATCGCCGTCGGCATGGCGACCAACATCCCGCCGCACAACCTGCGCGAGGTCGCCGAGGGCGCCCAGTGGTACCTGGCCAACCCGGAGGCCCCGCACGAGGAACTGCTCGACGCGCTCATCGACCGCATCAAGGGCCCGGACTTCCCGACCGGTGCCCTCGTCGTCGGCCGCAAGGGCATCGAGGAGGCGTACCGCACCGGCCGCGGCTCCATCACGATGCGCGCCGTGGTCGAGGTCGAGGAGATCCAGAACCGCCAGTGCCTGGTGGTCACCGAGCTCCCGTACCAGGTGAACCCGGACAACCTCGCGCAGAAGATCGCCGACCTGGTGAAGGACGGCAAGATCGGCGGCATCGCCGACGTCCGCGACGAGACCTCCTCGCGCACCGGCCAGCGCCTGGTGATCGTGCTCAAGCGCGACGCCGTCGCCAAGGTCGTGCTCAACAACCTGTACAAGCACACCGATCTGCAGACCAACTTCGGCGCGAACATGCTGGCGCTGGTCGACGGCGTGCCGCGCACGCTGTCGCTGGACGCGTTCATCCGCCACTGGGTGCACCACCAGATCGAGGTCATCGTCCGGCGGACGAAGTTCCGCCTGCGCAAGGCCGAGGAGCGCGCCCACATCCTGCGCGGCCTGCTCAAGGCCCTGGACGCGATCGACGAGGTCATCGCCCTCATCCGGCGCAGCGAGACGGTCGAGGTGGCCCGCGAGGGCCTGATGGGCCTGCTGGAGATCGACGAGATCCAGGCCAACGCCATCCTCGAGATGCAGCTGCGCCGCCTGGCGGCCCTGGAGCGGCAGAAGATCGTCGCCGAGCACGACGAGCTCCAGGCGAAGATCAACGAGTACAACGCGATCCTGGCCTCGCCGGAGAAGCAGCGCGCGATCGTCAGCGAGGAACTGGCCGCGATCGTCGACAAGTTCGGCGACGACCGCCGGTCGAAGCTGGTGCCGTTCGACGGCGACATGTCCATCGAGGATCTGATCGCCGAAGAGGACATCGTCGTCACGATCACCCGCGGCGGCTACGTCAAGCGCACCAAGACCGACGACTACCGCTCCCAGCGGCGCGGCGGCAAGGGCGTGCGCGGGACGAAGCTGAAGGAAGACGACATCGTCGACCACTTCTTCGTCTCCACCACGCACCACTGGCTGCTCTTCTTCACCAACAAGGGTCGGGTCTACCGCGCCAAGGCGTACGAGCTGCCGGACGTCGGCCGCGACGCCCGCGGCCAGCACGTGGCCAACCTGCTGGCCTTCCAGCCGGACGAGCAGATCGCCGAGATCCTCGCGATCCGCGACTACGAGGCGGCCCCGTACCTGATCCTGGCCACGAAGGCCGGCCTGGTGAAGAAGACGGCGCTCAAGGACTACGACTCGCCCCGATCTGGTGGCGTCATCGCGATCAACCTGCGCGAGCGGGAGGACGGCAGCGACGACGAGCTGATCGGCGCCGAGCTGGTGTCCGCCGAGGACGACCTGCTGCTGATCAGCAAGAAGGCGCAGTCGATCCGCTTCACGGCGACCGACGAGGCGCTGCGTCCGATGGGCCGCGCGACCTCCGGCGTGAAGGGCATGAGTTTCCGCGGGGGCGACGAACTGCTCTCCATGAGCGTGGTCCGGCCCGGTACGTTCGTCTTCACCGCGACCGACGGCGGTTACGCCAAGCGGACGCCGGTCGACGAGTACCGCATCCAGGGCCGTGGTGGTCTGGGCATCAAGGCCGCCAAGATCGTGGAGGACCGCGGTTCGCTGGTCGGCGCGCTCGTGGTCGACGACTCGGACGAGATTCTCGCCATCACGCTCGGCGGTGGTGTGATCCGTACGCGAGTCAACGAAGTCAGGGAGACCGGCCGTGACACCATGGGCGTTCAGCTGATCAACCTGGGCAAGCGCGATGCCGTGGTAGGTATCGCTCGTAATGCCGAGGCAGGTCAGGAAGCTGACGAGGTCGAGGAGACCGAGGCAGCCGAAGGACAGGCCGCCGAGGCCGCCGAGGGCGCGGAGCCCTCGGCCGGGGAGCACGAGGAGTAAGTCGTGAGTGGAGCCACGGGCGCCGGACCGGCCAGAACCGAGGAGGACGGTGCCCGTGGCCCCGCCGCGGACTCCGCGGACGGTGCCGGCGCCTCCGAGGGCGGGGGAACAACCGTGACGGACACGCGAGGGCCGGAGCAGAAGCCCAAGGCCACCAAGCAGAAGCCGAAGCCGAAGCCGAAGCAGGAGAAGCCGGCCGCCGAGTCGCAGCCGTACCACCCGCCACAGGCGTACGAGGCCCCCTCGGGCCCGGGCGCGGCCCGCGGCGCCGGGGAACCCGCCGCGCAGCGCAAGCCGCGTACAGGGGCCCGTGTGACGCCGAGGACGCGCAAGGCGAGGCTGCGGGTGGCCAAGGCCGATCCGTGGTCGGTGATGAAGGTCAGCTTCCTGCTGTCGATCGCGCTGGGCGTCTGCACCATCGTGGCGGCGGCGGTGCTGTGGATGGTCATGGACGCCATGGGCGTCTTCTCCACCGTCGGCAGCACCATCAGCGAGGCGACGGGGTCGAGCGAGAGCACCGGCTTCGACCTCCAGGCGTTCCTGTCGTTGCCGCGGGTGCTGATCTTCACCTCGGTGATCGCCGTGATCGACGTCGTGCTGGCGACGGCGCTGGCGACGCTGGGCGCGTTTATCTACAACCTGTCGGCGGGCTTCGTCGGCGGTGTGGAGCTCACGCTCGCGGAGGACGAGTGACCGTCTGATGACCTGCGGGGACGCCCCCGGGGATCGGATTTTGGCGGGACCGTGTCTGTGCGCTAATCTTCAGGAGTCAGCGCGCAGCGCGGAGGGGCTATAGCTCAGTTGGTTAGAGCGCATCCCTGATAAGGATGAGGCCACAGGTTCAAATCCTGTTAGCCCCACAGTGTGGAAGACCCCCAGGCCGGATGGCCTGGGGGTCTTCGTCGTTGGGCGCCCTGCGGCTTCCCAGGTCACCGAACGGTATCGATCGGTGTGTATTGTTGGCCGCCAGAAGTACCCAACGACGACGAAAGACGAGGTCGCGCGGTGAAGAAGCTGCTCCTGGTCGCACTGGCCGCCATCGGCGGTCTCCTCGTGTACCGCCAGATCCAGGCGGACCGCGCCGAGCAGGACCTGTGGACGGAGGCTACCGACTCCGTGCCCTCCGGTTCGGGCGTGTGAGACCCCAAGGCTGATCCATGAAGCCCCGGCTGCCACTGCGGCCGGGGCTTCATGCTGTTCCGATTTGTAAAGATTTGCGTTGCTTGAGCAAAACCGGGGGTGGGTGTGATGGGGCGGGTGCGGACTGCGGCGCCGGCGGCAGCAGCGGTGACGGTGGCTCTGGGGCTGGTGGTGGGCCTGCCGGGGGCCGGGTACGCAGCACCTGAGCCGCTGCCCCCGTACCGGCCGGCACAGGGGGCACAGAAGGTGCAGGGCGCCGCGAGCACGGCCGATGCACCGCAGGTGGAGCCCGGGAAGGTCTACACGGACACCCTGGCCCCCGGTGAGCGCTTCTACCGGCTCAACCTGGACGACAGGTCCACCGTGTACGTCTCCGCGGTCCTGCAGCCCTCCCCCGGCGCGAAGATCGATTCCAGTGGCGACGGCATCAAGGTCAGCGTGATGAACACCGGCGGTCGGGACTGCCCCGGCAGCCCCGGCAAGACGGCCTTCGGGTACGGCAGCGGCGCCCGCCCGATCGGCGCCGCGGGGCTGCGCAGGCTGGAGGAGGACGCCGACTGCCAGCAGGCCGGCGTGTACTACGTGAAGGTCACCCGGGAGGCCGCCAAGGGCTCCGACCAGAATCCGTGGCCCGTGGAGCTGAAGGTGTCGCGCGAGCCCGGCCTGAAGACCGGCAGCGCTCCCCTGGCCGCGCCCAGTTCCTGGCCGTCCGCCCCGCCGGTGGCGCCGGGCAGCGAGGCGGTGCCGCGGGAGGGCGGCACGGGCTTCAACGACGCCCGCGCGCTGGGCGCCGGGGTGTGGCGCGACGGGCTGCGGCCGGGGCAGACGCGGTTCTACCGGGTGCCCGTGGACTGGGGGCAGCAACTGGCGGTGAGCGCGGAGCTGGCGGGCGCGAAGCTGACCAAGGAGTACGCGTCGGCCAGCAGGGGGCTGCTGGTCAGCGTGTACACCCCGTACCGCAGCCTGCTGGCGGACGAGGACGGCAGCTACGACGGCAAGCAGGCGAGCCTGTCCCTGCCGCCGACGGCGCCGGTGGCCTACGAGAACCGGTTCGCGTCGGACGGCGCGGTGCGCTCGGCCAGGGCGGCGGGCTGGTACTACGTGGCGGTCACGCTGGGCGAGAAGGTCGCCGAGTTCACCGAGGACGCCACCCCCGTGCCGCTGACGCTGCGGCTGAACGTGGAGAACAAGGCCGTCCCCGCGCCCCCGTACACGGAGAGCCCGGCCAAGGCGGGGTTCGTCGTGGAGGAGGACGACCGCGCGGCCGCCCGGGACGGTCTGACGGAGCCGGAGGCGCTCGCCGCCGCCGACCGACGCCGGACCATGGGCGCGGTCGCCGCCGGCGGCTTCGGCACCGGGACGGTGCTGCTGCTCCTCCTCGGCGGCTGGCTGCTGCTGGCCCGGCGCGGACGGAGCGCCTGAGCCGCGGCCGTCAGAGCTGGGTCAGGGCCCAGGTGCCCACCGCGAAGCACAGCAGCGCGGCGGCCAGGAGGGCCGCGGCGACCTTCCGCGGCGGCGGGGCGATCCCGCCGGTCCGCGCGGCCGGACCCGGGGCCGCTGGGTGCGGGGCAGCCGGGTGCGGGGCGGTGACGGGCTCCGGCGGGGCCAGGTGGAAGCTGCCGGTCACCGAAGCGACGGTGGCAGCGTCGGCGACCGGGGCCGGCGGCGGGAAGGGGCCGGCCTGCACCGTTGTGGCAGGTGCTGCCGTGCCCCGTGGGTCGGTGCGGGTGGGCTCCGCCGCCACGGTCGCGGCCGTGACCGCAGCCGGCACCGCGGAGGCCGTCGGGACGCCGGGAGCGGTCGGCTCCGAGGGGGCCGGCCCGGACCGCGCGGACGGCGCCCCGGCCGGGTTCTGCGGCCCCTGCGGGCCGAAACCGGTCGGCAGCGGCCCGAGTTGGTCGAAGACCTCCACCGGGTCCGCGTCCGGCTGGGCCGGCGGCAGCAGCTCCACGGCCTCGGTAAGGGCCCTGCGGACCCCTGTGGCGGTCTTGAACCGGTTCTGGGGGTCCGGCTGCAGCAGGTTCGCGATCACGTCCCAGAGCGGCGCAGGGACGCCTTCGGGCGCGCTCGGGACGCCGTGGGCGAGGAACTGCTCCACGAGCGCCGCGGAGTCGGGCTTGCGGCCCTGGATCAGGTAGAGGGCGACCAGGCCGACGGCGAACAGGTCGGCGGGGAAGTCGGGTTCCGCTCCCCGCAGTTGCTCGGGGGCGAAATAGCCGGGCGTGCCCACCACGTAGTCGGTCTCGGTCAGGCGCGGTTCGCCCTTGCGCATCGAGATGCCGAAGTCGGACAGCCGCAGGTGCGGCCGACCGGTTCCCGTGGCTTCGAGCAGGATGTTGGCCGGTTTGATGTCGCGGTGGATGACGCCCTCCGCGTGCACCGCCGCCAGCCCCGACAGGAGCTGGTCGAGCAGGGTGCAGACGAACCGCGGCGGCAGCGGGCCGTAGTCCCCGATCACGTGTGCCAGGGACCCGCCGGAGACCAGGTCCATCGTGAACAGGACCTTGTCGTCGTCCGCCGCCCAGCTGGCCGGGGCCAGCACGTGCGGGTGGTCGATCCGCAGGGCCTGCTCCCGGACGAACCGCAGCAGCATGTGGGCGTCGCCCTGCTGGAGCACCTTCGCGGCCACGTAGCGGCGGCGGCGCTGGTCCCAGGCCCGCCATACCGCGCCCGCCCCGCCGCGCCCGATCGGATCGACCAGCTCGTACCGGCCGGCGAAGACCTCACCCATGGTTGCGTCCGTCCCCCGTTGTGCTCGTCCGCCGTACGTACGCCGGTGCCGTGTGCGCCGGTGCCGTGCGCGTCAGTTCTGATGGGCCTCGTAGTGGGCCACCGCTTCGGCCGTGCGTCCCGCGCCGTACACCTTGAGGAACTCTGCCAGTTCCGGGTGGGTGGGGGCGAGGCTGTTCGCCGCGTCGATGATGTCGCCGGCAGCGGAGACCGAGCGCAGCAGCGACTGGATCTCGCGGACGACGCGCTTGACGGTCGGTGCGCCGGAACCGGTGCTGGTCTGACCGCTGTTGATCAGTACGGAGCCCCCCTGGGTCCGCTTGATCTCGTCCATCCGGTCGGTGGCCTCGGCGGCGCTGACGCTTCCGTCCGCCACCTGGCTCGCGAGGTCCTGCAGCGCCTGCACGCGCTGGACCACGGCCGGGTTTCCGATCTTGGCGCGCTGGCCGCTCATCAGCTGGGAGAGCATGGGGGCCGAGAGGCCGAGGACGGCAGCGAGGCGGGCCTGGTTCAGGCCGAGGTCGTCTATGAGCCGGCGGAAGAGCGCGCCGAGGGGTTCCCCGTACCAGCTGCGCTGAAGTTCTCTGGCTCTGGCTGTAGCCTCTTGCTGTACTGCGTCCACGCGTCTACTCCCCTTCGCTGGTGCGAACCTCGCGAGCATCTTACGGAGAGTGGTCGCACGGTGGGAGTCCCCATCATTTTGCGGGATGAGGGGGAGAACCCGGTACTCTGTTCTGCGGAACGACCACTCCTTCGCGGGAGATGGTCGCGCCCTCCCTTTCGGGGCTTTAGCTCAGTTGGTAGAGCGCTGCCTTTGCAAGGCAGATGTCAGGAGTTCGAGTCTCCTAAGCTCCACTTCTTCACCCCTTCTGACCTGCGGAAACGCGGGGTCGGGAGGGGTTTTCTCGTCCCACTGGGGCGATGTTTCACGTGAAACGGCGGGTGTGCGGGGCCTCCTCGGTCCCTCGGATGGGCCCGTCGCAGGGCCGGGCAGCGCCTTCTGGTCGACAGTGGGGACAGGTACCGAGCCAGGGCCGAAACCACGCCGGAGGCGCACAGATCATGGGACTCTTCGACTTCCTCAGGTCCGAGAAGAAGAAACAGGCCGCTGCCGAGAAGGCGGCCGCGACCCCGACCGCCGACTACGCGACGACGTACGCCGACGCGGTCGCGGTCACCAAGGAGGCTGCCGAGCGCATGGCCGCAGCGGCCCCGCCGAAGCCCGCACCCGCCCCGCCGAAGGCCGCCCGGGCCCCGCACAGGCCTGCCGCGGCCGCTCACCCGCCGCACACCCCGACGCCCGCGTCCGCCGCGCACAAGGCGGTCCCCGCGGCTCCCACGCCGGCGGCGGCCAGGACGGGCGCGGGGACGCGTGCGTACACCGTCCGGGCCGGTGACTCGCTGACCTCGATCGCCCTCCGGGAACTGGGCAACGAGGCGCGCTGGCGCGAGCTCTACGCCATGAACCGGGGCGTCATCGGCGCCAACCCCCACCTGATCCACCCCGGTCAGGTGCTCACCCTGCCCGGCAGCTCCCCGGGTTGATCCCCCGTCAGGCACGTCAGGCAGGGGCGCAGCGCCGGACGCGGCCACCAGCGCCGGACGGGCACAGCGTGTGGGGGGGGGGGGGGGGGTGGGGCCCCCCCCCCCCCCCGTCGGGGAATCCACCGCCGCCGCCCGCGGCAGCGCGGCCCCGTGGTGGGCGAACCTAGCCGGGGGCGCGGGGC
>NZ_JBHXTC010000008.1:148417-209505 GCF_042677605.1 Streptomyces sp. NPDC127106
CGGCGGGGTCCGCCGCCCGCGGGGCGGGTGGCGGGGGGGGGGCGGGTGGCCGCCCCGGCCCCCCCCCCCCCACGTCATGTTCCGGCTACTCCTCGTCCGCCTCGCGCTCCTTCGCGGCCAGTTCGTCGTCGAACGTCGCCTGGGCCTCGTCGCGCGACGACAGCTCGGTCGCCGCGGGCGGCTCGACCAGCCAGTCGGGGTTGGACTGCTGGTCCCACCACCGCCAGGCCAGGTACGCGGCGCCGGCCAGCACACCGGCCACGACCACGCCCTTGAGCACCCGGTTCCGGCGCTGCAGCCGCTCGTGGTGTTTGACGAGCTTCTTCACCTCCTGGGCCGACACCTGGCCGCGCAGCGCCGCCAGGGCCGCCGCGCTGACCGCCGCGGTGCGCAGTACGGCCTCCTCGGCGACCGGCCGGCCCGCCGCGATGGCGTTCTCCAGCTTCGGCTGCGTGTAGTCGGCGGCCTGCCGGGCCACGCGCCGGGTCTGGTGCACCGCCTGCGTCGCCGCCCGGTCGACGTTCGGCGGCACGTGGGTGCGCGCTGCGACCATGCGGGGATGCAGGTGGGTGTCGTACGCCGTACGCGCCTGGCGCGAGGCCTGCTGCGCGGCTTGCGAGACCTTCGGCGTCAGCCGCTCGTTCGCCTCGTGCGCGTAGTGCACCGCCGCGTCCTTGGCGGATTCTGCGTACGGCGCCACCAGCTCCGCTGCGTGCCTCATCGTGTCCCGGGCGCTGTCGGCGACCAGGCGCACGCTGTCGTTGCGGGTCACGGGATCCTCCTCCTCGGTGGCGGACACAGTTCACCTTTCCACCCTTTGTCGGATCATGCCTGGCTTGAGGCCGAGCGGCATGCGTGACAGGGCATCCGGGTGGGGGATTTCTGTGCCGTACCGCCCTCCGTGGGAGGATCGGGCACCGACAGTGCTGACTATGGAAGGCAGATCCGTGGCCGAGAAGCTCTACGCCACCCTGAAGACCAACCGCGGCGACATCGAGATCGAGCTGCTGGAGAACTTCGCCCCGAAGACCGTCCGGAACTTCGTGGAGCTGGCCACGGGCGCCCGTGAGTGGACCCGCCCCACCGACGGTCAGAAGACCACGGACCCGCTGTACGACGGCACCGTCTTCCACCGTGTGATCAGCGGCTTCATGATCCAGGGCGGCGACCCGCTCGGCAACGGCACCGGCGGCCCCGGCTACCAGTTCGCCGACGAGTTCCACCCCGACCTGGCCTTCACCAAGCCCTACCTGCTCGCGATGGCCAACGCCGGCCCGGGCACCAACGGCTGCCAGTTCTTCATCACCGTCGCCCCCACCGCCTGGCTCACCCGCAAGCACACGATCTTCGGTGAGGTGACCGACAAGGCCAGCCGGTCGGTCGTGGACACGATCGCCGGCCTGCCGACCAACCCGCGCACCGAGCGCCCCCTGGACGACGTGATCATCAAGTCCGTCTCCGTCGAGAAGCGCTGACCGGGAGCGTCGGCCGGGCGGGCCGAGCCGGCCCGGGAACCTTCTGTCCCGCCCGTCCGTCCTGATGGCATACCGGACCGGCGGCGTACCGCCGTCGCGCTGCTGACCGAGGGGACCGATGGACACCGACCGTCTACCGGGCTGCTACCGCCACCCGGACCGCGACACGGGGATCCGCTGTACCCGCTGCGAGCGCCCCATCTGCCCCGAGTGCATGATCAGCGCCTCGGTCGGCTTCCAGTGCCCCGAATGCGTCCGGGAGGGTTCCGGAACCGGCCACCGCCCGGCTGCGAACGCACCGCGCACCCTTGCGGGCGGCGCCGTGACCGACGATCCCCAGCTGGTCACCAAGGTCCTCATCGGGATCAACGTCGCGGTCTTCCTGGCCGGCCTGCTCTTCCCCCCGCTCGTGGTGCAGACGGAGCTGCTCGGCCGGTACGTGGAGTACATCGGCGGCCCCGTCGAGGGCGTGTCCACCGGCCAGTACCACCGGCTGCTGACCTCGGTGTTCCTGCACGCGGAGTGGTGGCACATCGCGGGGAACATGCTGGCCCTGTGGGTGATCGGCGGCCCGCTGGAAGCGGCGCTGGGCCGGGCCCGTTACCTCGCCGTCTACGTGCTGTCCGGCCTGGGCGCGAGCGCCTTCGTGTACCTGCTGACCGAGCCGAACACCCCGACCCTCGGCGCCTCCGGGGCCGTCTTCGGGCTGCTCGGGGCGACCGTCGTGCTGGCGCGGCGGCTCCGCTACGAGATGCGGCCGGTCATCATGATGGTCGCGCTCATGCTGGTGCTGACCTTCGTGCCCTTCGGCGGCGGGCTGTCGGTGTCCTGGCAGGCCCATGTGGGCGGGCTGCTGACCGGTCTGTTGCTCGGGCTGGCCATGCTTGCGCCGGGGGCCGGGGGAAAACGGGCCTTCGTCCAATGGGGGACGTGTGCCCTGGTATTCCTGCTGGCAGCGGGCCTGGTCCTGGCCCGTACGGCCGAACTCACCTGATCACACCGGCGTCAACGCTCCACAGAGTTATCCACAGATGGTCTGTCTTTTCCTCAGCTGTGGATGACACTGTGGATAACTCCTGGGGAGAGCTTGCGGGGCGGCTGCATCCTGTGCTTGCCGCCCCGCCCCAGCCCAGCGGGCCGCCTACTTCCACTGAGTGGAGACGCCGAATCCCGCCGCAATGAATCCGAATCCGACTACAATGTTCCAATTTCCGATGGACTCGATCGGAAGCTGGGTCTCGCTCACATAAAACACGACAATCCAGGCCAGGCCGATCAGGAAGAGTGCCAGCATGACCGGAGCGACCCAGCTGCGGTTGGTCAGCTTGATCTGCTGCGCCTTCGTCGGCGGCGGCGTGTAGTCGTCCTTCTTGCGGATACGTGACTTCGGCACGAGGGGCTTCTCCTGTCGATGCGCTGGGGACCTGCCTGCCCCGGGCGTCCGTTAGCGTAGTGGACCTGTGGCGTTGAAGGAGAAGGGTACGTTGCGCAATTCCGACGACTCCTCCGCGGGTCCCCGACGGCGGTTCCGGCCGGTCCGGTTGCTCACCGCCGCCGTCTTCGCCCTCGCGGGCCTGATCTTCATCACCAGCTTCAACACGTCCAAGGGTACGAACATCCGGACGGACGCCTCGCTGCTCAAGCTCTCGGACCTCATCCAGGAGCGCAGCCAGAACAACGCGCAGCTGGAACAGACCACCGCGGCCCTCCGCGGCCGGGTCGACGCCCTCGCCGACCGCGACGACGGCAGCACCAAGGCCGAGGACGCCAAGCTGGCCGCCCTGCGGACCGCCTCCGGCACCGAGGCCCTCGCCGGCAAGGGCCTGACCGTCACCCTCAACGACGCCCCGCCCGGCGCCACCGCCCGCATCCCCAACGTGCCCGAGCCGCAGCCCAACGACCTCGTGATCCACCAGCAGGACCTCCAGGCCGTCGTGAACGCCCTGTGGCAGGGCGGCGCCCAGGGCATCCAGGTCATGGACCAGCGGCTGATCTCCACCAGCGCCGTGCGCTGTGTGGGCAACACCCTGATCCTCCAGGGCCGCGTCTACTCGCCGCCGTACAAGGTGACGGCGGTCGGCGACCCGGGTGCCCTGCGCAAGGCCCTCGCGGCCTCCCCGGCGCTGCAGAACTACCAGATGTACGTGACGGCGTACGGGCTCGGCTGGAAGGTGGACGAGCACAAGGAGCTGACACTGCCCGGCTACTCCGGCACAGTGGACCTCCACTACGCCAAGCCGGTCGAAAGCTCGTCCGCCACGAGCACCCCCTGAGGCCGGGCCGCTGGCTTTAGTCTGTGTGCGTACCGCCCCCGCGGTGCGTGAGCGAAAGGGACGCGGACGGCATGTACGGCTGGATCTGGCGGCATCTGCCGGGCAACGCGTGGGTACGCGCGGTGATCTCTCTCGTACTGGTCCTCGCGGTGGTCTTCGTACTGTTCCAGTACGTCTTTCCGTGGGCCGAGCCACTCCTTCCGTTCAACGACGTGACAGTGGACGAGGGATCGGGAGCCACTCCGTGAGCGCGCGCATTCTGGTTGTCGACAACTACGACAGCTTTGTCTTCAACCTGGTCCAGTACCTGTACCAGCTCGGCGCGGAGTGCGAGGTGCTGCGCAACGACGAGGTCGAGCTCTCCCACGCGCAGGACGGCTTCGACGGCGTGCTGCTCTCGCCCGGGCCCGGCACCCCGGAGGAGGCCGGCGTCTGCGTCGACATGGTCCGCCACTGCGCCGGCACCGGCGTCCCCGTCTTCGGCGTCTGCCTCGGCATGCAGTCGATGGCGGTCGCCTACGGCGGCGTCGTGGGCCGCGCCCCGGAGCTGCTGCACGGCAAGACCTCTCCGGTGGTCCACGACGGGCTCGGGGTCTTCGAGGGGCTGCCGTCGCCGTTCACCGCGACCCGCTACCACTCCCTCGCGGCCGAGCCGCAGACCCTCCCGGACGTCCTGGAGGTCACCGCGCGCACCGAGGACGGGATCATCATGGGGCTGCGGCACCGCGAGCACGACGTGGAGGGCGTGCAGTTCCACCCCGAGTCGGTGCTGACCGAGCACGGCCACCGGATGCTCGCGAACTGGCTCGTGCGCTGCGGCGACGAGAAGGCCGTCGAGCGCTCGGCGGGGCTGGCCCCGGTGGTGGGCAAGGCCGTCGCGTGACCTCGCTCGCGCCGTCCGCGCCCAGTGAGGGCCGGGCCGCGCGGCGCAGGGCCGCCCAGCAGGCCGCGAAACGCGCGCGGCGGCGCGGCAGCGGGCGGCGGCGCAAGCGGCCGGCCTCCGGCGGGCCGCTCGTCGTAGCGAGCCGGCTCCTCGGGGAGCTGTTCATCACGCTGGGCGTGGTGATGCTCCTGTTCGTGGCCTACCAGCTCTGGTACACGAACGTGCTCGCGCAGCGCACGGCCGACGGGGCCGCGGGCTCGCTGCGCCAGACCTGGGAGCAGCAGCCGGGGGGTGCCGCCGCCCCGCCGCCGGCGGCCTTCGAGCCGGGCCAGGGCTTCGCGATCCTGCACATCCCGAAGCTGGACGTGAAGGTGCCCGTCGCGGAGGGCGTGAGCAAGCCCAAGGTGCTCGACCGCGGAATGGTCGGGCATTACGCGGACGGCGCCCTGAAGACCGCGATGCCCGCGGACAAGCAGGGCAACTTCGCGGTGGCGGGCCACCGCAACACCCACGGCGAACCGTTCCGCTTCATCAACCGGCTGGTGCCGGGCGACCCGATCGTGGTCGAGACCCAGGACGCGTACTACACGTACGAGATGGCCTCGATCCTGCCGCAGACGCCGCCGACCAACGTGGCCGTCCTGAAACCCGTACCCGAGGGCTCGGGTTTCACCGCACCGGGCCGGTACATCACGCTGACGACCTGCACCCCGGAATTCACCAGCACCTACCGCATGATCGTATGGGGCAGGATGGTGGACGAACGCCCGCGCGGCCAGGGCGCTCCGCCCGCACTGGCCGCCCGCTAGGCGGCCCGCAAGGTCGGCTGCAGCCGACGCCCCCGCTCGAAGGACGAACCGCCGTGTCCCGTACCGCGCCTCCCCGCAGCAGCAGTCTGCTCGCCGGGTTCCTGAGCCTGTTGGGCGAGTTCCTGATCACGGCGGGCCTGGTGCTCGGCCTCTTCGTGGCGTACTCGCTGTGGTGGACGAACGTGCTCGCGGACCGGCAGGCCTCGGCGCGCGGCGACGAGATCCGCCGCCAGTGGCAGAGCGCGCCCGCGGCGGGGGCGCAGGCGGGGCCCGGCGCGCTGGACACCCAGGGCGGCATCGGCTTCCTGCACGTGCCCGCGATGAAGAGCGGCGAGGTGCTCGTCAAGCGGGGCACGTCGCCGGAGGTCCTCAACGACGGCGCGGCCGGCTACTACACGGACCCCGTCAAGGCGACCCTGCCGTGGGAGAAGCAGGGCAACTTCTCGCTGGCGGCGCACCGCGACGGGCACGGGGCGAAGTTCCACCACATCGACAAGGTCAAGAAGGGCGACGCCGTCGTCTTCGAGACCCGCGACACCTGGTACGTGTACAAGGTCTTCGCGGAGCTGCGCCAGACCTCCAAGTACAACGTCGACGTGATCTCGGCGGTCCCGAAGGAGTCGGGGAAGACGGCGCCGGGCCGGTTCATCACGCTGACCACCTGCACGCCCGTGTACACCTCGAAGTACCGGTACGTCGTGTGGGGCGAGCTGGTGCGCACGGAGAAGGTCGATGCGAAGCGGACGCCGCCGGCCGAGCTGCGCTGACCGCGGGTAGAGCTACCGGGTCACCGCAGTGCCTGAAGTGGTGCCCCCGTGCTCCACGCTTCCAGAAGGCCCCGGTGGACTGCGGTGACGCCGCCCTGGGCGGCGATGGCCAAGGCTTCGCGGGTGAAGGCGCAGGTGGCCACGTAGAGGGCAACGTCGGCACGGTGCAGGACCTTGGCAGCGCCGAGGAACTTCTGCATGTCACCGCTGGGCACGTGCCGCAGGGGTGCGCCGTTCTTGCACTGGACGGCGATGGTGCGGCCGTCGGCGGTGCGGGCGGTGATGTCGACTCCGCGGTTGCCGCCGTGGCTTCCGTACACCTTGAGGTCGGTGCAGCCGTCCCGGTGGAGCAAGGCGGCGACGTGGAGCTCGAACTCGCGCCAGTCCATGGCGTCGATGGCGGCCATGACTCCGATGGCTGCAGTAGCGCCGGCGGCCGGGGTAGCTCCGGCGAGGGCCCGGGGCATCTGGTCGCGCTGGAGCCGGCTCATGGCAAGGTCGTACTCGACGAGCTTTCGCTGGATGCCTACGACGTCATGCCGGAGCGAGACCAGCTGGCGGTGGTGTTCGCCTGAGGCCGCGATGAGCAGGTTGAGCAGCGGGACGACCTGCCGACGGAGGATGTCGGTGACTTCGCTGCCCGCCCCCGTCCTGTGGATGAAGTTGTCCACAGGCTCCGCGCTGGCCTCGCACTCCGTGTCAAGGAGGTACGTACGCACCTGACGTGCTATTTCACTGTCTCGGAGGAGCATTCCGACGTTGAGGACCGCCCGGCGGGAGAACAAAGCGAGTGCCGCTGTGCGTGACGGTGCGGAACTGAGTGCCTTCAAGGCACTCAGTTCCGCACCTGTCACCACGTGGTAGCCGTTGGCCTCCAGCTCGCCGCGATGGTCCGCGACGAGCGAGCGGACCGCGGCCACGCTCACTTCGTAGTAGGCCGCCACCATCGCCGTCGTCACGTGGAGTCCGTCCGGCAGGAGCGACAGCGTCTTCACCTTGTCCAGGACGTGCATACGGTCCAGGACGCTCGTGCGCAGTGTCCGGGATTCCAGGAGTACCGATTCGTTGACCATCGCCCTGCCCTTTCTGGGCGGAAACCGATGTCCCACCCCGACCGGATCAACGATTTCCGACATATGAAGACACGATCGGTTTTCGTGGAAATGTGCGGAGGCGGGCCATGGAGGCGGTGAGCACGCGAAGGCCCGGCCGCCCTTCCCATCGGGAGGGCGGCCGGGCCTCTTGGGTCATGCGGGCAGGTGCCCGGGTCAGCGGCCTCCCAGGCCGCCGAAGAACCCGTTGCTGCCGCCCGGCTGGTTGCCGTTGCCGCCCACCGTGTGCACGTTCACGACCGTGCCGCCGGGGACGGGGGAGCCCGCGTTCGGCTCGCTCCTCATGACGAACGCGTTGTCGTCCGTCGGGCCCGACAGGACGGCGCCGAAGGTCAGTCCTCGGGCTGCGAGCTCCTGCTTGGCCTGTCCGACCGTCCGTCCGGCGAGGTTCGGGACCTGTGTTTGCTGCGCTCCTTTTGAGATCGACACGTTGACCGTCGTGCCCGGGGCCAGCTGCTCGCCCGTCGGATACTGCTGGTGGACGATCGTCTTCGGCTGGGAGCCGGGGGAGTCGACCTCGGTGGTGCTGCCCAGCTTCAGTTTGGCGTCGGACAGCAGCTTGGCGGCCTGCTCCTTGGTCTTGCCGAGGAGGTCGGGCATCGCGGACTTGGCCGGCTCCTTGGCGACGGTCACCGTGACCGTCGACCCCTTCTGCGCCTGGCCGTTCTTGGGGCTCTGGTCCAGGACGGTGCCCGGCGTGCGGTCGGACTCCTGGGTCTTCTTCTCGACCGCGAAGCCCTTCTCCTTGAGCGCCTTCTCCGCTTCCTCGAAGCTGATGTTGACGACGTTGGGGACGGCGACCTGCGGGGCGCCCGAGGAGATCGTCAGCTTGACCGTGGAGCCCTCGTCGGCCCGGGTGTCGGGCGCGGGCTCCTGCTTGCAGACGTTGCCCTTGGGCTGGTTGTCACAGGGCTCGTCGGCCGTCTTCTCGACCTTGAGGCCCACGTTGTCGGCGTTCTTCTGTGCCTGCTCGAAGGTCTCGCCGATCAGCTTGGGAACGACCGGCCGGTTGTCGGCGCCGCCGTTGAACAGCGAGCGGCCGATGAGGATGGCACCGACCAGGACGAGGATGCCCGCCGTGACGAGCAGGATCGTGGAGGCCTTGCTCTTCTTCTGGTTCTGGCGGCGGCCGTGGCCCTGGTCGTACCCGCCGTGGCCCGGATCCCCGTAGCCGTAGCCGCCGTCGCCCGGGGGCATCGGCGGGAGCATGGAGGTCTGACCGGCGTCGGAGGGGCGCAGGGCGGCGGTGGGCTGGTCGTAGCCCTGGTGCCCGTAGCCGTTGCCCGGTTCGGGGTAGCCGTAGCCGCCCGCGCCCATGGCGGCGGTCGCGGCGACGGGCTGGCCCTCCAGGCAGGCCTCGATGTCGGCGCGCATCTCGTCGGCCGACTGGTAGCGGTAGTCGGGGTCCTTGACCAGCGCCTTCAGGACGATCGCGTCCATCTCGGGCGTGATCTCGGGGTCGAAGTTCGACGGCGGCTGGGGCTCTTCCCGTACGTGCTGGTAGGCGACGGCCACGGGGGAGTCGCCGATGAACGGCGGGCGGACGCAGAGCAGTTCGTAGAGCAGGCAGCCCGCGGAGTAGAGGTCGGAGCGCGCGTCGACCTGCTCGCCCTTGGCCTGCTCCGGGGAGAGGTACTGCGCGGTGCCGATGACGGCCGCGGTCTGCGTCATGGTCATGCCGGAGTCGCCCATGGCGCGGGCGATGCCGAAGTCCATGACCTTGACCTGACCGGTCCGGGTCAGCATGACGTTGGCGGGCTTGATGTCGCGGTGGACGATGCCGGCGCGGTGGGAGTACTCCAGGGCCTGGAGGATGCCGATGGTCATCTCCAGGGTGCGCTCGGGCAGCAGCTTGCGGCCGGAGTGCAGCAGTTCGCGCAGGGTGGATCCGTCGACGTACTCCATCACGATGTACGGGATGGAGATGTTGTCGACGTAGTCCTCGCCGGTGTCGTAGACCGCGACGATCGCCGGGTGGTTGAGCGACGCGGCCGACTGGGCCTCGCGGCGGAACCGGGCCTGGAACGACGGGTCGCGGGCGAGATCGGCGCGCAGGGTCTTGACGGCGACGGTACGGCCGAGCCGGGTGTCGTGGGCGAGGTACACCTCGGCCATGCCACCTCGGCCGAGCACGTGGCTCAGCTCGTACCGGCCGCCGAGGCGACGCGGCTCTTCCATAACGTTCCAGCCCTCTCCGTCAGTCCCGATCGCACCCGTGTGTGGTCCGGCGGTGTGCTGTTCGCGCAAAGGCTACCGGCCGATCGTCGGTGATCGGTTCGTGACCACAGCCTGATACCGGACCGGTACCGTACGCTCGGTTCCGGGCGGGATCAGTGCCCCATGCCACTCCGGACACGGCCTTCACGCCTCGTCCCGTCGTTCCATTGTCCGTGCCGCCCGTCAGCTCTTGCTGCTGAGGACGGCCTGCATGACGGCCTTGGCGACGGGGGCGGCGAGGCCGCCGCCACTGATGTCGTCGCGGCTGGCCTCGCTGTCCTCGATGACGACGGCGACGGCGACCGGGGTGGTTCCGTCGGCGGCCTTGGCGTAGGAGATGAACCAGGCGTACGGGCGCTTGGCGTTCTTCTCGCCGTGCTGGGCGGTACCGGTCTTGCCGCCCACCGTGACGTTCTTGATCTTCGCCTTCTCGCCGGTGCCTTCCTCGACGACCTTGACCATCATCTGCTGGATCTTCTGGGCGTTGGCGGCGGAGAGGGGCCGGCTCATCTCCTGCGGCTCGTGCTTCTCGATGACGTCCAGGTTGGGCGCGGTGAGCTGGTCGACCATGTACGGCTTCATCAGCTTGCCGTCGTTGGCGATCGCGGCGGTGACCATGGCCATCTGGAGCGGGGTGGCCGCGGTGTTGAACTGGCCGATGGCGCTCTGGGCGTTGCCGTCCTTGCCCATGGTCTTGTCGTAGATGCTCGCGAACGCGCGGACCGGGGTGTCGATCTTGTCGTTGTTGAAGCCGAACTTCTGGGCCGTCTCAACCATCTTGTCGCGGCCGACCTTGTCGCCGAGCATCGCGAAGACCGAGTTGCAGGAGACCCTCATCGCCTCGTTCAGGCTGGCCTTCTCGCAGCCCTTGGCGTGGTTGACCATCGGGGTCCTCGTGCCGGGCAGGAAGTACGGCTCGGGGGTGTCGGTCGGCGCGTTGATGTCGGTGACGGCGCCGTGCTCCAGGGCGGCGGCCGCGGTGACCACCTTGAACGTGGAGCCCGGCGGGTAGGTCTCGCGCAGGGCGCGGTTGACGAGCTTCTTGTCCTCGCTGTCCTTGAGCTCGATCCAGGCCTTCTCGTCGTTCTTGGAGTTGCCGGCGAAGGCGGACGGGTCGTACGAGGGCTTGCTGACCAGGGCCAGGATGGCACCGGTGCGCGGGTCGATGGCAGCGACCGCGCCCGTCTTGTCGCCGAGCGAGTCGAACGCGGCCTTCTGCACGTCCGGCCTCAGCGTGGTGACGACGTTGCCGCCGGCCTTCTTCTCGCCGGTGAACATGCCGATGGTGCGGTCGAAGAACAGCCGGTCGTCGTTGCCGGTGAGGATCTTGTCCTCGAGGGATTCGAGCTGAGTGGAGCCGAACGCCTGCGACGCGTAGCCGGTCACCGGGGCCCACATCGGGCCGTCGACGTAGGTCCGCTTGTACTTGTAGTCGCTGCCGTCGGTCTCGACGGAGCCGGTGATGGACTGCCCGCCCTTGACGATGATGTTGCCGCGCTGGGTGGCGTACTGGGCGATCTGGACCCGGCGGTTCTCCTTGCGGGAGCTCAGCTCCTCGGCCTGGACGTACTGGAGCCAGTTGGTCCGGATCAGCAGGGCCAGGACGAGCAGTCCGCAGAAGAGCGAGATGCGGCGCAGGGGCTTGTTCATGACGGGCGGACCACCTGGGTCATCTCGGAGTCGGGGGACGGGGCGGGGGCCGGTGCGGGGCGGCGGGCCGTGTCGCTGATCCGGATGAGGATGCCGACCAGGGCCCAGTTGGCGAGGACGGAGGAACCGCCGGACGCCAGGAAGGGCATGGTCATGCCGGTAAGGGGGATGAGGCCCATGACGCCGCCGGCGACGACGAAGATCTGCAGCGAGAAGGCGCCGGACAGCCCGATGGCGAAGAGCTTGCCGAAGGGGTCGCGGGCGGCGAGCGCGGTGCGCACGCCCCGCTCGATGATCAGGCCGTAGAGCAGCAGGAAAGCCATGACGCCGGCCAGGCCGAGCTCTTCGCCGACGGTGGAGAAGATGAAGTCGGAGTTGGCGGCGAAGCCGATGAGGTCCGAGTTGCCCTGGCCCCAGCCGGTGCCGAGGACGCCGCCGGAGCCGAAGCTCATGATCGACTGGCCGACCTGCTCGCAGGCACCGGACTTGGCGTAGCAGCCGAAGGGGTCGAGCCAGGCATTGACGCGGGCCTGCACGTGGCTGGCGAAGGTGCCCACGACGACGGCGCCGCCGACGCTCATGAGCAGGCCGATCACGATCCAGCTGGTGCGCTCGGTGGCGACGTACAGCATGATCACGAACATGCCGAAGAACAGCAGCGAGGTGCCGAGGTCGTTCTCGAAGATGAGGACGAGCAGGCTCATCGCCCAGATCATCAGGATCGGGCCGAGGTCGCGGCCGCGCGGCAGGTAGAGGCCCATGAAGCGGCGGCTGGCCAGGGCCAGCGCGTCGCGCTTCACCATGAGGTAGCCGGCGAAGAAGATCGCGATGACGATCTTCGCGAACTCACCGGGCTGGATCGAGAAGCCGGCGACGCTGATCCAGATCTTGGCGCCGAAGACGTCCGCGCCCAGACCCGGGATGACCGGCAGGATCAGCAGGACCAGGGCGCCCGCCATCGAGATGTACGTGAACCGCTGCAGGGTGCGGTGGTCCTTCAGGAGCAGCAGCACGGCCGCGAACAGGGCGATGGCCACCGCGGTGTACATCATCTGGCGCGGCGCGGACTCGGAGAACGCGCCGAAGCTGCGCTTGGCGAGGTTCTGCAGCCGCTCGGACTGGTCGAGCCGCCAGATCAGCACGCAGCCCAGCCCGTTCAGCAGGGTCGCGATCGGCAGCAGCAGCGGGTCGGCGTACTTGGCGTAGCGGCGCACGACGAAGTGGGCGATGCCCGCGAGTACGGCGAGGCCGCCGCCGTAGACGAGCATGCCGGGGGGCAGCTCGCCGTGGATCGCGAGCCCCACGTTGGCGTAGGCGAAGATCGAGATGACCACGGCGAACACGAGCAGCATCAGCTCGGTGTTCCGCCTGCTCGGCAGCTCGATGGCGCCGATGGTGGTCGTATTGGTGACAACGCTCATGGTGTGGCAGGCCCCCTGCGCCCGCGTATGACTACTGCTTCCCGCACAGACCCACCAGCTGCTGCTCTGCCGGAGTCAGGCTGCCGGGGCCCGGCGTCTGGCTGTTCTGCTCCGCGGTGCGGCGCTCCTCGTCCTTCTTACACGCGGAAACCTGCACGCCGAGTTCATCGATCTTCTGGCGGGCTCCGTCGAGGCTGGTTTCGCTGATGGTGGCCTCGACCTGCTTCCGCTTGAAGGGTGGCAGGTACTTCAGTTCGATGTCGGAGCGGTCGGTCTCCACCTTGGAGAGTTCCAGCGGGCCGAGCTTCTGGCTGATGCCGCGGAAGAGCGCGACGTGGTCGCCCTTGACGCCGACGTAGTACTGGGTCTGCGTCCAGCGGTGGGCGGCGTAGAGGCCGCCGCCGACGACTCCTGCCACGATCAGCAGGATCAGGGTGCGGGCGGTCCACTTGCGCCCTTTGCTGCGCCGCCTGCGGGGGTTGTCGTAGGTGTCTTCGAAGCGGGCGTCGTCGTCGTACGGCTCGGGGTCGCCGAAGCTGCCGTACGCGCCGCCCTGGCCCTGGCCCTGGCTCTGGTCGGGGTAGCCGTAGCCGGGGACGTCACCGCTGCCGGGCGGCCCGAAGGCGCCGGCGGGCGGCGGGACCTGGCGGCCCAGGCCCGCGGCGCGGCCCGCCGGGGTCTGCATGGCGCCGCCGTCGAAGAGCTGGTGCTGGTTCTCGGCGACCGCGCCGACGACGACCGGGGTGTCGTTCAGCTGGGCGGCGAGGGTGTCCCCGCTGTCGGTGTCGAGGACGTCGGCGACGATGCAGGTGATGTTGTCCGGGCCGCCGCCGCGCAGGGCGAGCTGGATCAGGGACTGCACCGTCTCGTGGGGGCCGTGGTAGTCGGCGAGGGTCTCCTCCAGGGTCTGGTGGGAGACGACGCCCGACAGGCCGTCGGAGCAGATCAGGTAGCGGTCGCCGACGCGGACCTCGCGGATGGACAGGTCCGGCTCGACCGTGTCGCCGCTGCCCAGGGCGCGCATCAGCAGGGAGCGCTGCGGGTGGGTGGTGGCTTCCTCTTCGGTGATGCGGCCCTCGTCGACGAGGCGCTGCACCCACGTGTGGTCCTGGGTGATCTGCGTCAGGACCCCGTCGCGCAGCAGGTAGGCGCGGGAGTCGCCGACGTGCACCAGGCCGAGGCGCTGACCGGTCCACAGCAGGGCGGTCAGGGTGGTGCCCATGCCTTCGAGCTGGGCGTCCTCCTCGACCATGACGCGCAGCTGCTCGTTGGCGCGCTGCACGGCCGTGCCGAGCGAGGTCAGGATGTCGGAGCCCGGGACGTCGTCGTCGAGCTGCACGAGCGAGGAGATCACCTCGGAGCTGGCGACCTCGCCTGCGGCCTGGCCGCCCATGCCGTCGGCGACCGCGAGGAGACGGGGGCCGGCGTAGCCGGAGTCCTCGTTGCCCTCGCGGATCATGCCCTTGTGTGATCCGGCGGCGAATCGCAGGGACAGACTCATGTGCACCTGCCCTGTCGACGCTTCCTCGGGGTACAACCGGTCTCGAGCCACACTGCCCACCCTCCGGTCGGGAGCGCGCTCGGGTCCGCGTCCTGCACGGGACGGACTGCCGCGGCTCGCTCGCTCCGCTCGCTCATTCTCGTACTACTTCCGCAGCTCGATGACGGTCTTGCCGATGCGGATCGGGGCGCCCGGCGGAATGGGCGTCGGGGTGGTCAGCCGGGTCCGGTCGAGATACGTGCCGTTCGTGGACCCGAGATCCTCGACGATCCACTGGCCGTCCCGGTCGGGGTAGATCCTGGCATGGCGGCTGGAGGCGTAGTCGTCGTCCAGCACGATCGTGGAGTCGTGGGCGCGGCCCAAGGTGATCGTCTGGCCTGCGAGGGCCACCGTGGTGCCCGTCAGGGTGCCCTCGGAGACCACGAGCTTCGTTGGCGCCCCGCGGCGCTGGCGCTGCTGTGGGGGCGCGGCGGCCTGGCGGCCCGCCTGCTGCGGTGCCGCGCCGCTGCCCCGGCGCGAGCCGCGCTGGGTGACGCGCGTACCGAAGAGGTCGCTGCGGATGACCTGGACGGCCACGATGACGAACAGCCACAGAACGGCCAGGAAACCCAGCCGCATGACCGTCAGGGTCAGCTCTGACATTGCCCCCGCTTCACCCTTCGGCTTGCCGGTAAATGATGGTGGTGCTGCCCACGACGATCCGCGAGCCGTCGCGGAGCGTAGCGCGGGTGGTGTGCTGCCCGTCCACCACGATGCCGTTGGTGGACCCGAGATCCTGGATCGTCGAGGGCGTTCCGGTCCGGATCTCACAGTGCCGGCGGGATACGCCGGGGTCGTCGATCCGCACGTCGGCCTCGGTGCTCCGGCCGAGTACGAGGGTGGGGCGGGAAATCTGGTGCCGGGTGCCGTTGATCTCGATCCAGTGGCGCTTGGGGGCGCCGCCGGGCGGCACGGGGCCCGGCCCGCCCGCGCCCGGCCTGCGGCCCGGCGCGCCCGCGGGCGGCCCGGCCGGCATCGGCGGCGCGGCGACCGGTGGGTAGCCGTAGCCGCCGCCCTGCTGGTTCTGGGCCGGCTGCGGCTGGGAGGTGCTCCCAGCCAGGGTACGGCTACGGACCCGGTAGAGGCCGGTGTCGAGGTCCTCGGCCTTCTCCAGGTGGACCTTGATCGGTCCCATGAAGCTGTAGCGCTGCTGCTTGGCGTAGTCGCGGACGAGGCCCGCGAGCTCGTCGCCGAGCTGGCCGGAGTACGGGCTGAGGCGCTCGTAGTCGCCGGCGCTCAGCTCCACGATGAAGTCGTTGGGGACGACCGTCCGCTCACGGTTCCAGATCGTGGCGTTGTTGTCGCACTCCCGCTGGAGGGCTCCGGCGATCTCGACGGGCTGGACCTCGGACTTGAACACCTTGGCGAAGGTGCCGTTCACCAGACCTTCGAGTCGCTGCTCGAACCGCTTCAGAACTCCCATGGGGCACCTCCTCCGTCGCTGTCGCCCTGTACTGCTTACTGATCGTATCCACGCGTGGCGGATTCGGGTGGTTCCCCCTGGGTCCCGTCCGGACGAGTGTTGGTCCTCACAAGGGATCGTAGGGGTGCGCAAGGGACAGTGTCCCGCACCGGGAGTGGTGTGCGGGAGGGGCGTTCGGGGAGGGATCGGGAGGCCCGGGGAAAGCGATGTGAATCCACCCCCGATGACGTGCTAATGTTTCGTTCGTCGCCAGGGGGACGGACCGAAAGGGAAGACCACTGGGACGCTGCTCGGGCGAGTGGCGGAACGGCAGACGCGCTGGCTTCAGGTGCCAGTGTCCTTCGGGACGTGGGGGTTCAAATCCCCCCTCGCCCACAGATGGAACCCCCGCTTCGGAGAAATCCGGGGCGGGGGTTCTTCGTTGTGCCGGATCCGGATCCGACGCCGGGCCAACTTCCGTGCGGTGTCGGCGACTTTCGTCGGGCCGGCCACGACGAAAGAAGGCATTGCCGTCGTGGCCGGAATGCCTAGGGTCGTCGCGTGGATGCGACGGCGAAGATGCGGGCGGGCTGGAACTGGCTGCGGGGGCCCGAGCCGTGGACCCGGCGGATGCTCGCCGGCGATCTGGCGATTGCGGCAATGGTCACTCTGCTCGGGCTGGGCATCGAGGAGCTGGAGAACGGCACCACGCTGCGCATGGTCGCCAGCGGCGTGGTGGTCTGTGCCCTGCTGATACTGCGGCGCCGGCTGCCGGCCGGGGCCCTCGTCGCCGGTGCGGCGGTGGCGCCGTTCCTCCCCGGCACGGCGCTGGTCACGATCCCCCTCAGCTGGTCCGCGGGCCGTCGGATCGTCGGTGTCGGGCGTGCGCTGACCGCGTTCGCCGGGGCGTTCCTGGCCTCGGTCGGCCTCAGCGTGGTCGAGCAGTGGTCGCAGATGCCGCCCGTGCTCGTGGTCGTGTTCACCACACTCATGTTCCTCGTCACGTCCGCGATGCCCGGCCTGGCCAGCCGGTACTGGTCGCAGCGGCGGACCCTGCTGCGGGCGCTGCAGGAACGCAACGGGCAGCTGATGCGGGAGCGGGCCATGGTCGCCGGGCAGGCCCGGCTGCGGGAGCGGCAGCGCATCGCCCAGGACATGCACGACAGCCTGGGCCACCAGCTGGCTCTGATCGCCGTCCACACCGGCGCGCTGGAAGTGGATCCCGAACTCACCGACCGCCAGCGCGAGGCGGTGGGCGTGCTGCGGCAGGCCTCGGTGTCGGCCATGCACGAACTGCGTGAGGTCGTCGGGATCCTGCGCGACGGGGTGGAGGCCGCGGCCCCCGTGGAGGACGCGCAACCCGCGGCCCGCGGCGTGGCCGGCATCACGGGGATCGTGGAGGCGGCGCGGGCCGCGGGGACCGACGTACGGCTGCTGGCTGCGCAGGGGAAGCCGAGGCAGCTGGCGGCGGCCTGCGACCACGCGGCGTACCGGATCGTGCAGGAGGCGCTGACGAACGCCTACAA
Organism: Streptomyces sp. NPDC127106; assembly: GCF_042677605.1. Taxonomy (NCBI): domain Bacteria; kingdom Bacillati; phylum Actinomycetota; class Actinomycetes; order Kitasatosporales; family Streptomycetaceae; genus Streptomyces; species Streptomyces sp. NPDC127106. Next base: position 165,493 of record NZ_JBHXTC010000008.1, read on the forward strand.
GCACGCCCCGGGTGCCGCCATCACGGTCGAGCTGCGGTACGAGGACGACTCGCTGGTCGTGGAGATCGCCAACGGCCCTGCTCCGGCCGGGGCGGCGGCCGGCGAGGTGGTCTCGGGCGGGCAGGGGCTGACCGGGTTGCGGGAGCGGGCCCGCCTCGTCGGCGGGATGGTCCACGCGGGCAGCACCGAGGACGGTGGCTTCCGGGTGGCCGGTGTGCTGCCGTACGGGGCGGAGCCGGCCGGGGCCGAGTCCGTCGTCGACGACTTCGGGCAGCAGGCCCGGGTGCTCGGGCCGCCGATGGACTGGGCGGCCGTGGACCGGGAGCTGGCGGTGCGCGGGCGCAGCCGGACCGGCGGCATCGCCCTGGGCTGTGGCATAGCGGTCGCGGCGCTGGTGGTGTTCGTGATCATGATCGGGGCGGTCGTGACGCTGCTGATGGGCTCGGCGACTAAGGCGATGATCAGCCAGGAGGAGTACGAGAGGATCCAGGTCGGGGAGAGCGAGCAGGCGGTGCGCGACCGGCTGCCCACGGGGGAGAGCTTCCTGACCGAGGGCCTGGACCGCAAGGGCCCGCAGAAGCCCGCCGGTTCGACGTGCATGGCCTGGCTGTCCTCGGAGAGCGACGACCTCAGCGACGATACCGTTTTCCGGTTCTGCTTCAAGGACGGCAAGCTCGTCGACAAGCAGTCGTACGAGGTCAAGCGGTAGGAGCGCGCGGGTGACAGCCAAGGTGATCCGAGTGGTGATCGCTGATGACGAGCCTCTGATCCGGGCCGGGATCAGGATGATCCTGACCTCGGCGCCGGACATCGAGGTCGTCGCGGAGGCGGCGAACGGCCGGGAGGCCGTGGAGCTGGCCCGCTCGCACGCGCCGGAGGTGGTGCTCCTCGACATCCAGATGCCCGTGATGGACGGCCTGACCGCGCTCGGGGAGCTGGGCCGGGTCGTGCCCGAGGTGCGGGCCCTGATCCTGACGACGTTCGGGGAGAAGGAGAACGTGCTGCGGGCGCTCGGCCAGGGCAGCGCCGGATTCCTGCTCAAGGACTCTGCGCCGGGCGAGCTGATCGGCGCGGTCCGGGCAGCCGCGGTCGGCGACGCGTACCTCTCGCCGGGGGCGACCCGGCACGTCGTCGACCAGCTGGCGTCGGGACGGGCGGCGGCGCGCAGCGAGGAGGCCAGGCGGCGGATCGCCGAGCTGAGCGAGCGCGAGCGCGGGGTGCTGGCCCTGCTGGGCGAGGGGCTGTCCAACGCGGACGCGGGCCGGCGGCTGCACATGAGCGAGGCGACGGTGAAGACGTACGTGAGCCGGATCCTGGCGAAGCTGGGCTGCGAGAACCGCGTGCAGGCGGCCCTGCTGGCCAGGGATGCCGGGCTCTAGATACGGTCGGCCGCGGAACGGCGCAAGCGTCGGAACGGGAACGACGGAACAACGGAACAACGGAACAACGAAAATACGCCGGCGGGCCCGGCGGTCACGGGCGGGGGCGGCAGCATGGTGATGGCGGAGCGGTACGCGGTGGGCGCGGAGGACTGCGAAGGGCGGCTGCCGGACGTCCCGGGGTTCGCGCCGCGGACGGAGGACGGCTCGCCCAAGGAGGCCGGCAAGGCGCTGCGCGGCCGGGTGCCGCGCGCGGCGCACGCCCGCTTCGACCTGCCCGCCGGGCGGCCGGACGCGGTGCGCGCGGTGGAGGAGTCCAACGCCGGGCGGGTGCCCGAGCTGACGCCGATACGGGTGGGGCGGATGTCCGCGAACCCCTTCGCCTTCCTGCGCGGGGCTGCCGGCCTGATGGCCCACGACCTGTCCACCGGCCCGGTGACCGGCATCGGGGCGCAGATCTGCGGTGACGCGCACGCAGCTAACTTCGGCCTGTACGGGGACGCCCGCGGCCGGCTGGTCATGGACCTGAACGACTTCGACGAGACCGTCTTCGGGCCGTGGGAGTGGGACCTGAAGCGGCTGGCGACCTCGCTGATCCTGGCCGGGCGGGTGGCCGGAACGGACGAGGGCACCTGCCGGTCGGCCGCCCTCGACGCGGTCGGCACCTATCGCCGCACCATGCGGCTGCTGGCCAAGCTGCCGGCGATGGACGCCTGGAACGCGATCGCGGACGAGCAGCTCGTCGCGCACGCCGACGCCCGCGACATGCTCGGCATCCTCCAGCGGGTCGTGGACAAGGCGCGCAGCAACACTTCGGCGCGGTTCGCCGCCAAATCGACGGAGCCCTGCCCCGACAGCGGGCGGCGCTTCGTGGACGCCCTGCCGGTGCTGCGCCGGGTCGGGGACGCGGAGGCGGCGGCCGTGGCGGCCTCGCTGGGCCCGTACCTGCAGACGCTGCAGGGGGACCGGCTGCCGCTGCTGGCCCGGTACGCCATCCACGACGTCGCGTTCCGTGTGGTCGGCACGGGCAGCGTCGGTACCCGCTCGTACGTGGTGCTGCTGCTGGACCACCGGGGAGAGCCGCTCGTGCTCCAGGTCAAGGAGGCGCGGCCGTCGGTCCTGCTCCCCCACCTGTCCGCGGTGGGCTTCGAGGCCCGGGCCGAGGAGCACGAGGGCCGCCGCGTGGTGGCCGGGCAGAAGCGCATGCAGGTCGTCTCGGACATCCTGCTGGGCTGGACCACGGTCGAGGGGCGCCCGTACCAGGTCCGCCAGTTCCGCAACCGCAAGGGCAGCGTGGATCCGGCGGCACTCTCCGCGGACCAGCTCGACGACTACGGCCGGATGACCGGGGCCCTGCTGGCCCGGGCGCACGCGCACAGCGCCGACCCGCGGCTGCTGGCCGGGTACTGCGGCAAGAACGAGGAGCTGGACGAGGCGTTCGCCGCGTTCGCCGTCGCCTACGCCGACCGCACGGAGGCCGACCACGCGGACCTGGTGGCGGCCGTGAAGGCGGGCCGGATCGCCGCGGAGTCCGGGGTCTGAGCAGGCCTGTACCGGGCCGGCCCGCGGCCGGCTGCCGGCCCGGTCGCGGTCCGGGAAACGGTCGAGGTCCGGGAAACGGTCGAGGTCAGGGGCACGGGCGCGGTCGGGGGGGCACGGTCACGGTCCAGGGTCGATGTTTCACGTGAAACCCCGGCCCGGCCGGACCGGGCTTAGGGTGGCCGGGTGAGCGAGCAGCAGAGTGAAGAGACCGCCTCCGCGACTTCCGGCGCCTCCGGTCCGGCCTCCGGCGACGAGCGGCCCGAGGCCCGCCTGGAGCGGGCCGTCCGGGCCGCCGAGCAGGCGCTGATCGAATTCGAGATCGCGGTGGAGACCTTCCGGGTGGAGGTCGAGAACTTCTCCCGGCTGCACCACCAGAAGCTCGGCCCCATGTACGCGCGGCTCGACGAGCTGGACGCGTTGATCGCCGAGGCCAAGGCGGAGCGCAGCGGTGACGCCGAGGACCTGCGGATGGCCCGCGAGGCGCGCTCGCTGGTGATGCCGATGCCGGGGGTCGACGAGCTGTTCCACGATTGGATGGGCTCCGACGGGATCTCCGACGACGCGGGCGCGATGCTCACCGACCGGCCGGTGCGGCCGCCGCAGCGGGTGCGACCGACGGAGGAGGTCAAGCGCCTGTACCGCGAGCTCGTCCGGCAGGCTCATCCGGACCTCGCCCAGGACGAGGCCGAGCGGCAGCGCCGTGATGCCTTCATCGCCCGGGTCAACGCCGCGTACGGGCGGGGTGAGGAGCAGCTGCTGCGCGAGCTGGCCGAGGAGTGGGCGGCCGGCCCGGTGGCGGAGGCGGAGCAGCGGCTGAGTGAGAGCGAGGAGCTGTACGCCCGGCTGGAGTGGCTGGCCCAGCGAAAGGAGCTGCTCACGGTGGTGGCCCGCGAGCTGGAGGACAGCGCGATCGGGGCGATGCTGCGGATGGCCCCGGAGGACCCGGACAGGCTGCTGGACGAGATCGCCGAGCAGCTGCTGGCCCAGGTGTCCGAGAAGGAGTCCCAGCTCGCCGCCCTGGCCGCGGGGTGAGCCGGTCCGGCTCGGCTAAGTTGGAGGTCCGACCTGTGACGAGAGAAGGCTACGTATGAACTTCGGACCGCTTCCCTCGGTGGACGCTGCCGCGGTGCCCTCCGAAGGCTTTGTGCTGGATGTCCGTGAGGACGACGAGTGGGCCGCCGGGCATGTGGAGGGCGCTCTGCACATCCCGATGAGCGCCTTCGCGGCCCGCTTCGGCGAGCTGACGGAAGCCGCCCAGGACGGCCGCCGGGTGCACGTGGTGTGTCGGGTCGGCGGGCGCTCCGCGCAGGTCACGCAGTACCTGGTGCGCCAGGGCATCGACGCCGTGAACGTCGACGGCGGGATGCAGGCTTGGCAGGGTGCCGGGCGTCCGATGGTGACCGACAACGGCAGCCCGGCCTTCGTGCTGTAGGACTGCGTCTCAGGCGAGGGCGTGGGCGGCCAGCAGGTCGCCCAGCACCTCCTCGTGCGCGGCGGCCGGGCCGAGTTGGAGCTCCAGCTGCTTGGCCCAGGCGTGGTAGCGGTGCAGCGGGTAGTCGGTGTCGGCGCCGAAGCCGCCGTGCAGGTGTTGCGCCGTCTGGACGACCCGGCGCACCCCTTCCGAGGCCCAGATCTTGGCGACGGCGATGTCCCCGGCGGGCGGCAGCGGGCCGCCGGCCCCGCCGGTCGCCGCGTCGATCCGCCAGGCCGCCTGCCACAGGGTGGCCTCCATGGCGCGCAGGTCGATGTAGCGGTCCGCGGCTTGGACGGCGACCGCCTGGAAGGTGGCCACCGGGAAGCCGAACTGCTCGCGCTTGCCGGTGTACTCGCCGGTCATGGCGAGCACGGCCGTGCCGAGGCCGAGCGCGAGGGCGCAGGTCCCGACGGTGAGGAGCCGGTGCAGCCGTTCCCAGGCCGCCGGGGCGGTGATCACGTGGGCGGCGGGCACCCGGACACCGTCCAGGGAGAGTTCGGCGAGCAGCTCCCCGCTGGTGGAGTACTGGTCGGCCAGGGCGAGGCCCTCGGTGCCGCGCGGGACGAGCGCGAGGACGGCCTCCCCCGCGCCGGTGTGGGCCGGTACGGCGGTCCAGTCCGCGCCGTGCGCCCACGGCACCGCGGTCTGCACCCCGTCGAGGATCCATCCGGTGCCCTCGCGGCGTGCGGTGACGGCGAGTTCGGCGGGGTCGTGGCCGCTGCGGCCGTGGGCGGCGGCGGTGAGGACGAGGGCCCCGCTCCCGGCGCCGGGCAGCAGGACGCGGGCGAGTTCGGGGCTGCCGTGGGCCTGGACGACGGCGGCGGTGGCGCAGTGCTCCAGCAGCGGCACCCGGGCCAGCCGCTTGGCCGCCTCGCGCAGCACCAGGCACAGGGCGACGGCGTCGAGGCCGGAGCCCCCGTACTCCTCGGCCAGGACCAGGCTCAGCAGATCGGACGCGGCGAGTCGGGCCCACAGCGGCCGGTCGAAGTCGTCGGCGACGGCGCCCGGGGTCAGGGCGGGGCTGGGCACGCCGTCCGGGGCGACCCCGGCGAAGACGGCCTTCGCCGCCTCGGCGGCGGCCTGCTGCTCCTCGGTGAAGGTGAAGTCCACTGCCTGTCCTCCCGCGCGCACCGGAACCCGTCGTCCGCCTAAATCTGACGGAGCGTCAAGATAAAGCAGGTTCGGGGAATTGGACAGGCCTACGGCGGCAGCCCCGAGGGGGGCCGCCGCCGGCCGGCTCAGCGGTCGAAGTCGATCTCCACTTCCTCGGTCACCGCGTGGGACTGGCAGGCCAGCACGAACCCGGCGTCCGTCTCCTCCGCCTCCAGCGCGAAGTTCCGGTCCATCCGGACCTCGCCCTTGACCACGAAGGCGCGACAGGTGCCGCACACGCCGCCCTTGCAGGCGTACGGGGCGTCCGCGCGGTTGCGCAGCACCGTGTCCAGCAGGGACTCCCCGCCCTGGACCGGCCAGGTGCCCGAGCGGCCGTCGAGGCGGGCGGTGACCCGGCCGTGCGCGGGCGCCGCGGCCGCCGCGGGGGCGGGTGCGGCGGCATCCTCGACGTGGAAGACCTCCTCGTGGACCCGGCCGCGCCCGACGCCGAGCGCGCCCAGGGCCCGCTCCGCGGAGACGACCAGCCCGTAGGGCCCGCACAGGTACCAGCCGGTGACGTCGGCGACGGGCAGCAGCGCGGGCAGCAGGCCCTTCAGGCGCTCCTCGTCCAGCCGCCCGGACGGCAGCCCGGCCTCCTGCTCCTCCCGGGACAGCACCGTGACCAGCTGGAAGCGGTCCGGGTAGCGGTCCTTGAGGTCGGCGACCTCCTCCAGGAACATCGTCGAGGCCTGCGTGCGGTCGGTGCGCACCAGGCAGAACCGGGCGTCGGGCCGGGCCGCCAGCAGCGTCGCGGCGATCGACAGCACCGGGGTGATGCCGCTGCCGCCGACGATCGCCGCGTAGTGCCCGCCCGCCGGTGCGGCGGCGGGGTCGAGGACGAAGCGGCCGGCCGGGACCATCACGTCCAGCGCGTCACCGGCGGCGACCTCCTTGTGCGCGAAGGTGGAGAACTCACCGCCCTCCACGAGCCGTACGCCGACCTGGAGCCGCTGCGGGCCGGGGCCCGCGGGGTCCGGGGCCGGGGAACAGATCGAGTAGGTGCGGCGGATCTCCGTGCCCTCGGGGGTCGTACGGCGCAGGGTGAGGTGCTGGCCGGCGGCGTGTCGGTATGCGGCGCTCAGCTCTTCGGGGACCGTGAGGGTCAGCGCCACGGAGTCGTCGGTGAGCCGGTCGACCGCCGACACCGTCAGCCGGTGGAAGGCGCCGTGGCGCGGGGGACGCGCGGAGCCCGGCGCCTGCGCGGGCGACGGCGTGGACGCGGCCATCTACAGCTCCTTGAAGTGGTCGAACGGTTCACGGCACGAGGTGCAGCGGCGCAGCGCCTTGCACGCGGTGGACGAGAATCTGCTGAGCAGCTCGGTCTCGGTGGACCCGCAGTGCGGGCAACGGACCGACAGGGCGACGGGGACCGGCCCGCCCGCCGCGTGCGGGCGGGGCGGGGCGATGCCGAACTCGGCCAGCTTGCGCCGGCCTTCGGCGCTGATGTCATCGGTCGACCAGGCGGGCGACAGGACGGTGCGCACCCGGACGTCGGGTATGCCGTGGCCGGTCAGGGCCCGCTCGATGTCGGCGGACATGGCCTCGATGGCGGGGCATCCGGTGTACGTGGGGGTGAGGGTGACCTCGGCGTGGCCGTCCTCGTGCATCTTCACCCCGCGTACGACGCCCAGTTCGGCCAGGGTGAGCACGGGCAGCTCCGGGTCGGGGACGGAGCCGGCCAGCTCGGTCAGCTCCGCCTCCAGGCGGCTCAGGGCCTCGGGCGCGGCCTGCGTGCGGGTCACCACGTCGCCCCCGGGTGGCTGCGGTGCAGGTGCTGCATCTCGGCCAGCATCCGGCCGAACGGCTCCGTGTGCAGGCCCTGGCGACCGGCCCCGGCGGCCCAGGCGCCGGTGCGCGGGCCCTCGGGGAGGGAGAGCCCGGCCTGCTCCAGTACGCCGCCCAGCGCGGCCAGCCAGCGGTCCTGCAGCGCGGTCCAGTCGACCCCGTCGAGGCCCTCCACCGGCTGGAACAGCTCGCCGGTGTACTTCCACAGGGCGTCCAGGCCGGCCCGCATGCGCCGGCGGCTCTCCTCGGTACCGTCGCCGAGCCGCAGCGTCCACTGCTCGGCGTGGTCGCGGTGGTACGCGGTCTCCTTGACGGCCTTCGCGGCCAGGGCGGCGAACGGTCCGTCCCCGGCGGCGAGCTGCGTGTGCAGCTCGTGCTGGTACAGGGAGAAGTACAGCTGGCGGGCGATGGTGTGGGCGAAGTCGCCGTTCGGCTGCTCCACCAGCTGCACGTTGCGGAAGGACCGCTCCTCGCGCAGGAACGCCAGCTCGTCCTCGTTGCCGACCATCGACAGCAGGACGCGGGCCTGGCCGAGCAGGTCGAGCGCGATGTTGGCGAGGGCGACCTCCTCCTCCAGCACGGGGGCGTGGCCGGCCCACTCGCCCAGGCGGTGGGAGAGGACCAGCGCGTCGTCCCCGAGGGCGAGGGCGGCCGCGGCCGGCACGGCGATGTCGGTGCCGGTCACAGGTGGCTCACCCCTTCGGGGATGTCGTAGAAGGTCGGGTGCCGGTACGGCTTGTCGGCCGCCGGCGCGAAGAACGGGTCCCGCTCGTCCGGGGAGGACGCGGTGATCTCGGCGGAGGGCACCACCCAGATGGACACGCCCTCGCTGCGCCGGGTGTAGAGGTCGCGGGCGTTGCGCAGGGCCATCTCCGCGTCGGGCGCGTGCAGGCTGCCGGCGTGTGTGTGCGAGAGGCCGCGCCGCGAGCGCACGAACACCTCCCACAGCGGCCAGTTCTGCGTCATACCCCTGCCTCCTCGTTCGTTGCCGTGGCGGCCGGTGCCGCCGTGTGCTTGGCGGCGTACGCCGCGGCCGCCTCCCGGACCCACGCGCCTTCCTCGTGCGCCCGGCGGCGCTGCCCGATCCGCTCTTCGTTGCACGGGCCGTTGCCCTTGAGCACGTCCCAGAACTCGGTCCAGTCGATCGCGCCGAAGTCGTGGTGCCCGCGCTCCTCGTTCCACTTCAGGTCCGGGTCGGGCAGCGTCAGGCCGAGGGTCTCGGCCTGCGGAACGGCGATGTCCACGAAGCGCTGGCGCAGCTCGTCGTTGGAGTGCCGCTTGATCCGCCACTCCATCGACTGCGCCGAGTGGGACGACTCGGCGTCCGGCGGGCCGAACATCATCAGTGAGGGCCACCACCAGCGGTTCACCGCGTCCTGCGCCATCGCGTGCTGCTCCGGGGTGCCCTGGGAGAGGGCGAGGAGGAGCTCGAAGCCCTGGCGCTGGTGGAAGGACTCCTCCTTGCAGATCCGGACCATGGCGCGGGCGTACGGCCCGTAGGAGCAGCGGCACAGCGGCACCTGGTTGGTGATGGCCGCGCCGTCCACGAGCCAGCCGATCGCGCCGACGTCGGCCCAGGTCAGCGTCGGGTAGTTGAAGATCGACGAGTACTTCTGCTTGCCCGCGTGGAGCTTGTCGAGCAGCTCGTCCCGGCTGGTGCCGAGGGTCTCGGCGGCGCTGTACAGGTACAACCCGTGCCCGGCCTCGTCCTGCACCTTGGCCATGAGGATCGCCTTGCGGCGCAGCGAGGGCGCCCGGGTGATCCAGTTGGCCTCGGGCTGCATGCCGATGATCTCGGAGTGGGCGTGCTGGGCCATCTGGCGCACGAGCGTGGAGCGGTACTCGTCGGGCATCCAGTCACGCGGCTCGACGCGCTCGTCGGCCGCCACTGCGGCGTCGAAGGCCGCCGCGAGCTGTGCCGCGAGGCCGGCATCCAGCCCCGCGTCCTGCCCCGTTTCCGGGGTCACTGCCACCATCCCGGCCCCCTGCCAGAGTTCGTTGACCGACCGACCGACCGATCGTTCGGTTCGTTCTCTTCAATGGTGGGTCGGCGGCCCGTAGGGTGTCAACCTCTCTGGTCAACCCTGTGGACGCCGAACGATCGGGACGCGATGGAATCGAACGAGCGCGAGACCGCGGAAGCGGACGATCCGCCCGCCGGGCCGCCGGCCGTCCCGCCGACCGTCCCCCCGCCCGGGATCGCGGGGCTGTCCGCCCCGTACCGGGCCGTCGCGGCCCTGGCCCTGGCCGTGACCGGCCTCGCGGCCTGCGCCCACCTGGCCCTGGTCTTCCTGCACGTCGCCCCGTCCAACACCCTGAGCAAGCGGCACGCGGCGGTGGTCGACGGCTGGATCTACCCCGAGTTCGAACAGAACTGGAAGCTCTTCGCCCCCAACCCGCTCCAGCAGAACATCGCGGTCGAGGTCCGCGCGGAGTACCGGACCCCCGGCGGGGAGGTGGTCACGGGCCCGTGGCACGACCTGTCCGCCGACGACGGCGCGGCCATCGAGCACAGCCTGCTGCCCAGCCACACCCGGCAGAACGAGCTGCGCCGGGCCTGGGACTTCTTCACCGGCTCCCATGACGAGGACGACACCCCGAACGGCGAGCGCGGCGAGCTGTCGGAGCAGTACCTGCGGCGGATCGCCCTGAACCGGCTCGGCGAGGCCGGTACCGGCCGGGAGGGCGAGCTCGTACGGATCCAGCTGCGCTCGGCGACGCGCGCGGTGCCCGCGCCGGCGTGGAGCGACGAGCGGACCGACACCCAGACGTACTACCGGGAGCTGCCGTGGTGGGCGGTCTGAGACGGGGGCGGGCCGCGGCGGCTCGGGGGCTGGCGCGGGTCACCGGGGAGGCGCTCGGGCCCTACCAGAGCGCCGTCGTCCGGATCGGCTTCGCCGGGACCTGGCTGTTCTTCCTGCTGCGGGAGTACCCCCACCGGCACGAGCTGTACGGGCCCGACGGCCCCTGGAGCTGGGAGCTCGCCCGGCGGCTGGTCGGGTCGAACCACGCCTTCACGGTGCTGCTGTGGTCGGACTCGGCGCTGTGGTTCGAGACCGTCTACCTCGCGGCCGTGCTGGCGAGCGCCCTGCTGGTGCTGGGCTGGCGGACCCGGGCCACGTCCGTCGTGTTCATGGTCGGGGTGCTGTCCCTGCAGAACCGCAGCGTGTTCATGGGCGACGGCGGCGACAACGTCATCCACCTGATGGCGATCTACCTGGTGCTCACGCGGTGCGCGCAGGTGTGGTCGCTCGACGCGCGGCGGGCGCGGCTGCGGGGATCCGCCTCGACGGGGGCGGCCGGGCCGGTGCTGTGGGGCGTGCTGGGTGCGGTGCTCGTGTACGGGGCCGTGACCGGGCGGTTCGGGCTGGGCTGGGCGGCGGCGTTCACGGCGCTGTGGGTGGTCGCGGCGGTGTGGTGGATGGCCGAGCGGAGCCCGGGGGCCGGGCGGAGCGAGGGGGCCGGGCGGAGCGAGGGGCGCGCGCTCCTGGACGTGCTGGCCAACATGGTGCACAACGCCGGGATGCTGGTGATCATGGCGGAGGTCTGCCTGATCTACGCCACCGCGGGGTGGTACAAGGTCCAGGGATCGCGGTGGCAGGACGGGACCGCGCTGTACTACCCGCTCGGGCTGGACTACTTCAGCCCGTGGCCCGGGCTGTCGGGGCTGCTGGCGAGCAGCGGGACGGTGGTGATGCTGCTGACGTACGGGACCGTGGTGCTGCAGGTGGCGTTTCCGTTCACGGTGTTCCACCGGCGGATCAAGAACGTGCTGCTCGGCGTGATGATGCTGGAGCATGCGGGGATCGCGGTGTTGCTGGGGCTGCCGTTCTTTTCGTTGGCGATGATCGCCGCTGATGCGGTGTTCCTGCCGACCGCGTTCTTGGTGGGGGCGGGGGCAGTGGTCGGGCGGCTGCGGCTGCGGCTGCGGTTGCGGTTGCGGGGGCGGCCGGTAGCTCTGCCGGCGCCGGCGGCGGCTTTGCCCGGGCCGGCCGGGGATGCCGATCCCGAACCCGAGCCGGACCCGGCTGCGGCTGCCGGTCCGCGGTAGTCGCCGCTGCGCGGGGCCGTCTCCCCGCCCCACCCTTCCTCCGTTCCCCGGGCTCCGCCCGGACCCGCGCCTCAAACGCCGGCGGGGCTGGGTGTGCCCGGTCTCGGGTTTGTGCGCGGAGCTGCGGGGGCTGCGCTGCGAATGCCGGCGGGGCTGGGTGTGCCCGGTCTCGGGTTTGTGCGCGGAGCTGCGGGGGCTGCGCTGCGAATGCCGGCGGGGCTGGGTGTGCCTGGTCTCGGGTTTGTGTGCGGAGCTGCGGGGGCTGCGCTGCGAATGCCGGTGGGGCTGGGTGGGTCCCGTCTCGGGTTTGTGCGTGGACCTGCGGGGCTTGCGCTTCGAATGTCGGTGGGGCTGGGGTGGACCGGCCTCGGGATCAGGCGGCGCGCGGGTCGTAGGCTCGCTGCATGAGCGAACAGACGGTGCGGGAGTGGCGTGCGGTGGTGGAGGACGGCGATCTCGTCCTGCTCGACGGGTTCCATGCGCTGAAGCACGCGCTGCGGTTCGGGGCCGACGTGCGGGTCGCCGTGGCCGACGATCCCGAGGCGGTGCGGGCGCTGGCCGCGCAGCTGGCTCCCGACGTGGAGGACGACGTCAAACGGCTGGTACGGGCCGCCGAGCTGCGGACCTTTCTCCCCCGCGTACACCCCACCGGGGTCGCCGCGCTCGCCGTGCGGCCGGACGCCGCCGAGGGGCGGGCCCTGCTGGAGCGGATGCCGCGGACCGCGCCCATCGTCGTGCTCGACAATCCGCGGAACCTCGGGAACGTCGGCGCCGTGGTGCGGCTCGCCGCCGGGTTCGGGGCGACGGGCGTCGTCACCCGGGGCGACCTGGACCCGTGGCATCCGAACGTGGTGCGGGCCGGCGCCGGGCTGCACTACGCCACCACCGTGCAGTCGGTGACCCTGGAGACCCTCCCGGCCGGGCCGGTGTACGCGCTCGACCCGGAGGGCGAGGACATCCGTGCCCTCACCCTCCCGGACGGCGCGCTGCTGGCCTTCGGCTCGGAGCGGCACGGGATCTCGCCCGAGCTGCGCGCCCGGGCGGATCACCTCGTGTCCCTGCCGATGCGGCCGCAGGTGTCCAGCTACAACCTGGCGACCAGCGTGGCCATGACCCTGTTCCACTGGGGCGGGCCCCACCCCGGCTGAGCCGCCGTCACGCCTGGCGGCGGACCTCCACCATGCGGAAGCGGTTCGCGACGAACGCGCCGTCGCACAGCGCGGCGTTCGCGGCCGGGTTGCCGCCCGAGCCGTGGAAGTCGGAGAACGCCGCGGTCTGGTTGACGTACACCCCGCCGGTCAGGTTCAGCGAGAGCTGCGCCGACTCCTCCAGGCAGACCTCCTCGACGTCCCGCTCGGTGTCCGCGGAGGTGGTGTACGCGCCGACCGTCATCGCGCCCTTCTCGCGCACCGTGCGGCGCAGCAGGGCGAGGGCGTCCGACGTGCTGTCCACGGCGACCGCGAAGGAGACCGGGCCGAAGCACTCCGACAGGTAGGGCGCCGAGTCGTCCGCCTTGCCGGCGTCCAGCTTCACCATGACCGGGGTGCGCACCACGGCGTCCGGGAACTCGGGGTTGGCCACCTCGCGGGAGGCCAGGGCGACCTCTCCGAGGCCGGCGGCCGCCTCCAGGCGGGTCTTGACGTCCGGGTTGACCAGCGCGCCCAGCAGTGCGTTGGCGCGGGCGTCGTCGCCGAGCAGACCGCTGACCGAGGCCGCGATGTCGGCGACGACCTCGTCGTAGGTCTTGCGGCCGGCGTCCGTGTCGATGCCGTCCCGCGGGATCAGCAGGTTCTGCGGGGTGGTGCACATCTGGCCGCTGTAGAGCGACAGGGAGAAGGCGAGGTTCGCCAGCATGCCCTTGTAGTTGTCCGTGGAGTCCACGACGACCGTGTTGACGCCGGCCTTCTCCGTGTACACCTGGGCCTGGCGGGCGTTGGCCTCCAGCCAGTCGCCGAATTCCGTCGAGCCCGTGTAGTCGATCACCTTGATCTCGGGGCGGACGGCCAGGTCCTTGGCGATGCCCTCCCCCGGGCGGTCGACGGCCAGGGCGACCAGGTTGGGGTCGAAGCCCGTCTCCCGGAGGACCTCGCGGGCGACCTGCACGGTCAGGGCGAGCGGGAGGACGGCCCGCGGGTGCGGCTTGACCAGCACGGCGTTGCCGGTGGCGAGGGAGGCGAAGAGGCCCGGGTAGCCGTTCCACGTCGGGAAGGTGTTGCAGCCGATCACCAGCGCGATGCCGCGCGGGACCGCAGTGAAGGCCTTGTCCAGCTGCAGCGGGTCCTTCTTGCCCTGTGGCTTGGACCAGTCCGCCCGGCCCGGGACGCGGGTCTGCTCCGCGTACGCGTACGCCACCGCCTCCAGGCCGCGGTCCTGCGCGTGGGGGCCACCAGCCTGGAACGCCATCATGAACGCCTGGCCGCTGGTGTGCATGACCGCGTGGGCGAACTCGTGCGTCCGCGCGCTGATGCGGGCCAGGACCTCGATGCAGACCAGGGCGCGCGCCTCGGGCCCGGCGTTCCGCCAGGCGCCCATGCCGGCGCGCATCGCGGGCAGCAGCACGTCCGGGTCCACGTGCGGGTACTCGATGTCCAGGGCGGGGCCGAACGGGGAGACCTCGCCGCCCGTCCAGCCGTCGGTGCCGGGCTGGTCCAGGTCGAAGCGGGTGCCCTTGAGGGCCTCGAAGGCGGCGAGGCCGTCGGCGGGGGCGGTCTCGCCGTACGCCTTGGGGTGCTCGGGGTGCGGGGACCAGTAGGCACGGCTGCGGATGGCTTCCAGCGCCTGGTCCAGGGTGGGCCGGTGCTTCGCGGACAGCTCCGACAGGGCGGGCGACTGGGGGACGGTGGGCTCGGCGGCCATCAGGGACCAACTCCTCGTTGAGCCGGGCAAGATCAGACTGGATCGCAGGCTGGGATCAGGCAAGGGCGGGTGAAGAAGAGCAGACTGGAGTTAGAGTAACCGAACGATCGGTCGGGACAAGAGGGCCCGGCGGACCTGTGGATAACTCGGTGCGGGAGGATGCAGGACATGACAGCAATCGAACGGTCCCGCACCGTTGCGGTGGTCGGCGCCGGCACCATGGGCCAGGGCATCGCCCAGGTCGCGCTCCTCGCAGGTCACCAGGTGCTGCTCTACGACATCAACGCCGCCCTCGCCGCCGACGGCGTCGCCATCGTCCAGGACCGTGTCGAGCGCATGGCCGCGAAGGGCCGCCTGGAGCCCGCCGAGGCCGAGGCCGCGAACGGCCGGATCCTCGCTGCCTCCGATCTCTCCGAGCTCGCGGACGTCGCGCTCGTCGTCGAGGCGATCGTCGAGGACACCGCCGTCAAGCGCACGGTGTTCGCGGCACTCGAAGAGGTGGTGGCCCCGGACGCCCTGCTGGCCACCAACACCTCCTCCCTCTCCGTCACCGAGCTGGCCGCCGGGCTCGCGCACCCCGGCCGCTTCCTGGGCCTGCACTTCTTCAACCCGGCCCCGCTGCTCCCGCTCGTCGAGGTGGTCAGCGGCCACGCGACCGACCCGGCCGCCGCCGAGCGCGGCTACCGCACCATGCTGAGCTGGGGGAAGACCCCGGTCCGCTGCGCCGACACCCCCGGCTTCATCGTCAACCGCATCGCCCGCCCCTTCTACGCCGAGGCCTTCGCGGTGTACGAGGAGCAGGGCGCCGACCCGGCCACCATCGACGCCGTGCTCCGCGAGTCCGGCGGCTTCAAGATGGGCCCGTTCGCGCTGACCGACCTGATCGGCCAGGACGTCAACGAGGCCGTCACCCGGTCGGTGTGGGAGTCCTTCTTCCGCAGCCCCAAGTTCACCCCCTCGCTCGCACAGCGCCGGCTGGTCCAGTCGGGCCGCCTCGGCCGCAAGACGGGCCACGGCTGGTTCCCGTACGGGCCGGACGCGGTGGCTCCGGCCCCGCACACCGCCGCCCCCGAGGAGGCTCCGGAGAAGGTCACCGTCGTCGGCGACCTCGGCCCCGCCGCGGACCTCGTCGCGCTGATGGAGGAGGCCGGGATCGCGGTCACGGCCGCCGGCACCGGGGGACCGTACATCCAGCTGCCCGGCGAGGGGCAGCTGGTGCTCGCGGACGGCAAGACCTCCGTCGAGTTCACCGACGTCGTCTACTTCGACCTCGCGCTCGACTACCGCGGGGCCACCCGGATCGCGCTCTCCGCGGGTGCGGACACCAGCGAGCAGACCCTCGCCGAGGCCGTCGGACTGTTCCAGCGGCTCGGCAAGCAGGTCTCCGTCATCGGCGACGTCCCGGGCATGATCGTGGCCCGTACGGTCGCGATGCTGATCGACCTGACCGCCGACGCCGTCGCCCGGGGCGTGGCCTCCGCCGAGGACATCGACACGGCGATGCGGCTCGGCGTCAACTACCCGCTGGGCCCGTCCGCATGGCACGAGCGGCTCGGCCCCGACTGGGCGTACGACCTGCTGCACAACCTCGACGAGCGCTGCCCCGGCGGCCGCTACGCGCCCTCGCTGGCGCTGTTCAAGCTCGGCTATGCGGAGTCCCCCGAGGAATCCGAGGACGCCGAGGCCGCCGAGGGCGCCGCCGATGGCACCGGGTCCCCCGCCACGGCGGAGGAGAGCGCATGACGACCGCCAGGCGGGACACGTACACCCCCGAGTCGCTCCTGACGGTCGCGGTCCAGGTCTTCAACGAGCGCGGCTACGACGGCACCTCCATGGAGCACCTCTCCAAGGCGGCCGGCATCTCCAAGTCCTCGATCTACCACCACGTCGCGGGCAAGGAAGAGCTGCTCAGCCGCGCGGTCAGTCGCGCGCTCGACGGGCTCTTCGCGGTGCTCGACGAGCGGGGCGCGGTGCAGGGCCGGGCGGTCGAGCGGGTCGAGTACGTCACGCGCCGCACGGTGGAGGTCCTGGTCGCCGAGCTGCCGTACGTGACGCTGCTGCTGCGGGTACGGGGCAACACCCGGACCGAGCGCTGGGCGCTGGAGCGCCGCCGGGAGTTCGACCACCAGGTCGCGGAACTCCTCAAGGCCGCCGCGGCCGACGGGGACCTGCGGGCGGACATGGACATCCGGCTGGCCACCCGGCTGTTGTTCGGGATGGTCAACTCCCTGGTGGAGTGGTACCGCCCGCACCCCGGCACCACCCCGGACCAGCTGGCGGACGCCGTGGTCCACATGGCCTTCGACGGGCTGCGGACGGTCCGCGGCTGATCGGCCGGGGCCGACAGGCTCTGACAGGTCGCCCGGTTCGAGGTGATTTCGGTCGAAAATGTGTGCGATGAAGAAGTCTCTTCGGCCTGTACGCTGAGCGCGATTCAATCCCTGAGCGTGTTCAAAAGTGGGGGACCGGTGCGCAATCGCCGTCTTGCAATGTCCGCTGCCGTCGCCGTGGCGGCCAGCCTCGGAACGGCCCTGGCGCCGGCGGCGGCCCAGGCCGCTCCCGCCGCGACCTCGGCCAAGGTGAAGCCCGTACCGGGCGTGGACGCGGGCAAGCTGGCCAAGCCCGAGGCGAAGACCTTCCACAGCCCCGCCGAGCGCTCGGTCCGCAAGACCCTGCGCACGGCCAAGGGCCGGACGGCCGAGGCGGCTCCGCAGGCGGACACCGCCACCGGGGCCGCCGGTGCCGCCACCGCCACCACCGCGGGCACCGGCAACCCGGACCTCGCCGTCGTCCTCAACGCCAAGCCGACGTCCGCGCACGGCATCGAGCTGCAGTCCTCGATCGTGAGCGCCCCGGGCGCCACGCTGAAGGTCACCCTCGACTGGGGCGACGGGTCGGTGGACGTCGCCGACGGCGCCCCCGGCCTGGAGGTGACGAGCCAGCACCGCTACGCCGAGCTGGGCGAGTACAACGTCAAGGTCACCGTGACGGATGCGACGAACCAGGTCGAGGTCGTCAACGAGCTCCCGCTCTCGACGGTGGGCTCGGACTTCACCCCGCACGTCCCGACCCGTCTGCTGGACACCCGCAACGGGACCGGTGCGACGGCGGCCAAGGTCGCGCCGTACAGCTCGACCCGCGTGAAGATCGTCGGCAACGCGAAGATCCCGGCCGGTGCCGGCGCCGTCGCCCTGAACGTCACCGCCACCAACTCCACCAGCGGCGGCCACGTGACGGCCTTCGCGTCCGGCGGCAAGCGCCCGACCACCTCGAACCTCAACTTCGAGCCCGGTCAGACCGTCCCGAACATGGTGATCGTGCCGGTCGGCAAGGACGGGTACGTCGAGCTGTACAACGGCGGCTGGGAGTCGATCGACCTCATCGCCGACGTCACCGGCTACTTCACCCGCACCGCGTCCAGCGGCTACACCCCGATGACGCCGGTCCGTTTCGTGGACACCCGCGCGGGTCTCGGCGCGGCACGCGCCCAGGTCCCGGGCCAGGGCACGATCGGCACCCAGATCAGCGGCCTGCGGGGCGTCCCGAACGGCATCACCGCCGCGGCGCTGAACGTGACCGTCACCAACCCGCGGGAGGACGGCCACCTGACGGTCTTCCCGAGCAACGTGCAGCAGGCCCCGACCACCTCGAACCTGAACTTCCGGGCGGGCCAGACCGTCGCCAACTCGGTGATCGTCCCGGTGGGCCCCGACGGCAGCATCAAGATCCGCAACGGCGCCTGGGCCGGGATCGACGTCGTCGTCGACGTCGTCGGCTACTACAGCCCCGACAGCCAGGGCGCGTACATGCCGGTGGCCCCGAGCCGCATGGTCGACACGCGGGACCCGCAGGAATGGGGCAGCGAGCCGCTGCCCGGCCGCAACTACATCTGGCTCGCGGTCTCCCACAAGGAGCAGGGCATCGCCGGATACATCATGAACACCACCGTGACCAGCCCCGCCGAGGCAGGTTTCCTGTCGGTCGCGCCGGACCCGAACACGCCCGACGACTACCTGAACGACACCGTCACCGTCCCGGTGCGGCCCACCGCGTCCAGCCTGAACTGGGCGGCGGGCAAGACCGTCGCGAACCTGGCCCAGGCGAGCTCCGGCGGCACCAACGGCGTCATCGACTTCTGGAACCAGAGCTGGGGTCCGATCCACCTGATCGTCGACATCTTCGGCTACTACGAGACGAAGTAGCCCCCGCGGCGGCGGCCCGGTCCCCGTATGGCGACCGGGCCGCCCCGATGGCAGCCTGGAAGGGAAGTTCCAGGCGACCGGTCGCCACCTCCGCACCGCTGCACCCCAGTTCGTTTCCGCGGGAGGTGGACCCTCGTGACAAGCCGTGCTTCGCGAACCCGTTGTCTTCTCGGCCCCCTCGTGGCCGCCGCACTCTCCGCCGCGCTGGTACCCGTCGCGGCGCCTCCGGCGACGGCCCAGGGCTGCGACACCTCCGTGGTGTGCCTCATCAACGTCCAGCGCACCAGCCGCGGGCTGCCGGCCCTGACCGTCAACCAGCCGCTGACGAGCGCGGCCCGGCAGCACGCCGTGGCCGCCGTGCAGCAGAAGTGGTGGGGTCCGGGCAAGAACCCGCACACCAACCCGCAGACGGGTTCGACGCCGGAGAGCCGCATCGTCGCGGCCGGCTACTGCCCGAACCCCCGGTCGTGGGCGTTCGGCGAGATCACCTACACCGGCTGGGGCACCGGGGGGAGCCCGAAGGCCGCCGTGAACTGGTGGATGAACAGCCCGGGCCACCGGTCGCTCATCCTCGACGGCTCCCTGCGCGACGTCGGCGCCTGGGCCCAGGCCGGTGCGGCCGACCCTGCCGGAGCCGGCGCCGCCAACGCCTACACCTACGTGGTCACCTTCGGCCGCTGCCAACGGTGATCCGACCGGATCCGGCCCGCCGCCGGCCGTCCGCCGCGCGGTCCGGTACATCGCCGCGCGGCCCGGTACGTCGACCGCGCGGCCCGGTCCGTCCTCCGCGCCGTCCGGCCCCTGCGTGGGGGCCCGCTACTCCTCCGGGAGGGCCGGGCCGGCGCCGCCGGCCTCGCGGGCCGGGTCGAGCAGATCCGTTTCCTCGAAGACCAGCAGCGTGCGCGTGGAGAGGACCTCCGGAATGGCCTGGAGGCGGGTGAGGACCAGCTCGCGCAGGGTCCGGTTGTCGGGGGTGTGGACCAGCAGCAGGACGTCGAAATCTCCGCTGACCAGGGCGATGTGGGCGGCGCCGGGCAGTTCGCGGAGCTTTTCGCGCACCGTCCGCCAGGAGTTCTGGACGATCTTCAGGGTGATATAGGCAGAGGCGCCCTGACCTGCCCGTTCGTGGTTGACGCGGGCCGTGAACCCGCGGATCACCCCGTCGTCGATGAGCCGGTTGATCCGGGCGTAGGCGTTCGCGCGCGAGACGTGGACCTGCTCGGCCACCGACCGTATCGAGGCGCGGCCGTCCGCCTGGAGCAGCCGCATGATCGACCGGTCGATGGGGTCCAGCGGGCGGGGCGGGGCGGACGGGACCTGCGGGCCGGAGGCGGCACCTCCCGCCGGGACCGGTGCGGAACCGCTGGCGGCCATTTGTTCATCCGGCATTGCCCACTGCCTCCCTGTCCTGGACATCCTGCATCCATCCCAAGGGCCCGGCGCCAGTTTGTCCACAGCCTGGAGTCGCCTGTAGCCAAATTGCGCCATCGACCGAACAATCGGTTGGTGAGGCGCCTCACGTTCCCAGTTACCGCTGGGGTGCCGCCAGAGGTGCTCCCTGCCCGCTTCCCAAGAGGAGGTGTACGCCGCCATGACGGTCCAAGAGCTGCCCGGTGCCGGGGCGTCCCACCGATCCGCCACCCCGCCCGCATGGAGTCCGCGCACGGACCCCGCCCCGCTGCTCCCGGACCCCGAGCCGTACCGGGTGCTGGGCACGCCGGCCGCCGAGAAGCTCGACCCCGAGCTGATGCGCCGCTGCTACGCCGAACTGGTGCGGGGGCGTCGTTACAACGCGCAGGCCACGGCCCTCACCCGGCAGGGCCGCCTCGCGGTGTACCCCTCCACGGTCGGCCAGGAGGCCTGCGAGATCGCGGCCGCGCTGGTCCTCCAGGAGCAGGACTGGCTCTTCCCCAGCTACCGCGACACCCTCGCGGCCGTGGCGCGCGGCCTTGACCCCGTACAGGCGCTGACCCTGCTGCGCGGCGACTGGCACACCGGCTACGACCCCCGCGAGCACCGGATCGCCCCGCTGTCGACCCCGCTCGCCACCCAGCTGCCGCACGCGGTGGGCCTGGCGCACGCCGCGCGGCTGCGCGGTGACGACGTCGTCGCCCTCGCCATGATCGGCGACGGCGGCACCAGCGAGGGCGACTTCCACGAGGCCCTGAACTTCGCGGCCGTCTGGCAGGCCCCGGTGGTCTTCCTCGTCCAGAACAACGGCTTCGCCATCTCCGTACCGCTCGCCAAGCAGACCGCCGCCCCGACGCTGGCCCACAAGGCCGTCGGCTACGGCATGCCCGGCCGCCTCGTCGACGGCAACGACATCGCCGCGGTGCACGAGGTGCTGTCCGAGGCGGTCCGGCGGGCCCGGTCCGGCGGCGGCCCGACGCTGATCGAGGCCGTCACGTACCGCATGGAAGCCCACACGAACGCCGACGACGCGACCCGCTACCGCGGTGACGCCGAGGTCGAGGCATGGAAGGCGCACGACCCGGTGGAGCTGCTGGAGCGCGAGCTGACCGCCCGCGGCGTCCTCGACGCGGCGGGCATCGCGGCCGCCAAGGAGGCGGCCGAGCAGATGGCGGCCGCCCTGCGCGAGCGGATGAACGCGGACCCGGTCCTGAACCCGATGGACCTGTTCGAGCACGTCTACGCGGAGCAGACCGGCCAGCTGCGCGAGCAGGCGGACATGCTGCGGGCCGAGCTCGAGGCGGAGGAGCAGTCGTGACCACGGTGGCGGCGAAGCCCGCGACGATGGCGCAGGCCCTGAACCGGGCCATGCGCGACGCCATGGCCGAGGACCCGACGGTCCACGTCATGGGTGAGGACGTCGGCACCCTCGGCGGCGTCTTCCGCATCACGGACGGCCTCGCGAAGGAGTTCGGCGAGGACCGCTGCACGGACACCCCGCTCGCGGAGGCCGGCATCCTCGGCACCGCGGTCGGCATGGCCATGTACGGGCTGCGGCCGGTCGTCGAGATGCAGTTCGACGCGTTCGCCTACCCGGCGTTCGAGCAGCTCATCTCGCACGTGGCGCGCATGCGCAACCGCACGCGCGGCGCGATGCCGCTGCCGATCACCATCCGCGTGCCCTACGGCGGCGGGATCGGCGGCGTCGAGCACCACAGCGACTCCTCCGAGGCGTACTACATCGCCACCCCCGGCCTGCACGTGGTGACCCCGGCGACCGTCGAGGACGCGTACGGGCTGCTGCGGGCGTCGATCGCGAGTGACGACCCGGTGGTCTTCCTGGAGCCGAAGCGGCTCTACTGGTCGAAGGCCGACTGGAACCCGGAGGCGCCCGCCACCGTGCCGGGCATCGGCACGGCGCAGGTCCGGCGCACGGGCACGAGCGCGACGCTGATCACGTACGGACCCTCCCTCCCGGTGTGCCTGGAGGCGGCCGAGGCGGCCCGCGAGGAGGGCTGGGACCTGGAGGTCCTCGACCTGCGCTCGCTGGTGCCGCTCGACGAGGAGACCGTCATGGCCGCCGTGCGCCGTACCGGGCGCGCGGTCGTGGTGCACGAGGCGAACGGCTTCGGCGGACCGGGCGCGGAGCTCGCCGCCCGCATCCAGGAGAAGTGCTTCCACCACCTGGAGGCGCCGGTGCTGCGCGTGACGGGCTTCGACATCCCGTACCCGCCGCCGATGCTGGAGAAGCACCACCTGCCCGGTGTGGACCGGATCCTGGACACCGTGGCCCGCCTGCAGTGGGAGAACTGATGGCGCAGGTAATGGAGTTCAAGCTCCCCGACCTCGGGGAGGGACTGACCGAGGCCGAGATCGTCCGCTGGCTGGTGGCGGTCGGCGACGTCGTCGCCGTCGACCAGCCCGTGGTCGAGGTCGAGACGGCCAAGGCGATGGTGGAGGTGCCGTGCCCCTACGGCGGTGTGGTCACCGCCCGCTTCGGGGAGGAGGGCACGGAACTCCCCGTCGGGGCACCGCTGATCACAGTGGCGGTGGGTGCGGGTGCGGCTGATGCGGTCGCCGTGGCCGGTGCGGGCGAGGGGACGGAGCCGGAGGCTTCCGGTTCCGGCAACGTCCTGGTCGGCTACGGCACGGACCACTCCCGCCCGGCGCGTCGGAGGCGGGTGCGACCGGGCTCCGCCGCGCCGGCTCCCGCCCCTGCGGCCGCGTCCCGGCCCGTCGCGGCCGCTCCGGTGGCTGCTGCGGCTCCGGCTCCGGTGGCCGTCGCCGCCCCGGCGGCCCTGGTCACCGGGCCCGTGCCGGTGATCTCGCCCCTGGTGCGCAAGCTCGCCCGGGACCACGGGATCGACCTGCGCGCCCTGCGCGGCTCCGGCCCCGAGGGCCTGATCCTGCGCGCGGACGTCGAGGCGGCGCTGAAGGCTCCCGCCGCGGCAGCCGCCCCTGCGGCGGCCGCCCCCGTGGCGGCGGCCGGCGAGCGCATCCCGCTCAAGGGGCTGCGCGGCGCGGTCGCCGACAAGCTCTCGCGCAGCCGCCGGGAGATCCCGGACGCCACGTGCTGGGTCGACGCCGACGCGACCGAGCTGATGGCGGCCCGGGCGGCGATGAACGCCGCGGGCGGCCCGAAGGTCTCGGTGCTCGCGCTGCTGGCCCGGATCTGCACCGCGGCGCTCGCCCGCTACCCGGAGCTCAACTCCACCGTGGACCTGGCGGCGAACGAGATCGTCCGGCTGCCCGCCGTGCACCTCGGCTTCGCCGCCCAGACCGAGCGCGGCCTGGTCGTGCCGGTCGTACGCGACGCCCAGGGGCGCAGCGCCGAGTCGCTGACGGCGGAGTTCGCCCGGATGACGGAGCTGGCCCGGACCGGGAAGCTGGCCCCGTCGGACCTCACGGGCGGCACGTTCACGCTGAACAACTACGGGGTGTTCGGGGTGGACGGGTCCACGCCGATCATCAACCACCCGGAGGCGGCCATGCTCGGGGTGGGCCGGATCGTCCCCAAGCCGTGGGTGCACCAGGGCGAGCTGGCGGTCCGCCAGGTGGTCCAGCTGTCCCTCACGTTCGACCACCGGGTCTGCGACGGCGGGGCCGCGGGCGGCTTCCTGCGGTACGTGGCCGACTGCGTGGAGTCCCCGGCGGTCCTGCTGCGCTCGCTGTAGCCGTCCGGGGCGGTACCGCCGCGGCTCCCGGTACGGGTCACCCGGCCCGTGCCGGGAGCCGCGGCGGCGTCCAGTCCGCGTGCCGCAGGATCCCGCGGACCACGGCCCCGGAGGGGGCCAGCCGCAGCGCACCGTTGCGCAGGGACACCGCCACGGGGTGGGAGAGCCGGTGGCCGAGCAGGCCGGCCCGGCGCGCCGCGCGGGCCACGGCCTGGCTGCGGGGCCGGCGTACCGCGTCGTAGCGGGTCAGTGCCGTCTCCACGTCCGGGCCGGCGGCCAGTTCGGCGGCCAGGGTGACCGCGTCCTCCAGGGCCTGGCAGGCGCCCTGGCCCAGGTTCGGCGTCATCGCGTGCGCGGCGTCCCCGAGCAGCGCCACCCGGCCCGCGGCGTAGGCCGGCAGCGGGGTCGCCAGCTCGTGGATGTCGTGGTGCAGCACGTCCTCGGGCCGGGTGGCCGCGAGCAGCCGGGCGACCGGTTCCTGCCAGTGCGCGAACCGCCGCCGGAGCGCGGCCAGGGGGTCCGCGTGGCGGATGCCCGCCGGGGCGGCCAGCACCGCGTGCCATTCCGCCCGGCCGTCGGCGAACGCGATGTGCCCGAACTCGGCGCCCGGCCCCCAGGTGAGCTCGAAGTCGGTGTCCAGGGCGACCGGTTCGGCCGTGATGGCGCGCAGCACCGTGGAGCCGCTGTACACCGGGCCCGGATGGTCCGGGAAGAGCCGCGCACGGATCCCGCTGCGCACCCCGTCGGCCGCGACCACCACGTCGGGTGCCGTACCGGTCCGCCCGCCGGGTCCCTGGCCGGGTGCCGTGTCGAGCGAGCCGGTCACCCCGGTCCGCAGGCAGCCGGGCGGCAGTGCCCCGCGCAGCAGGCGGTGGAGTTCGGCGCGCGGGATGCCGGTCATGGGGATGCCGAGGGCGCGCTCCAGGGCGGCGCCGTCCATCCGGGACAGCGGGCGCCCGTCGGGGGTGCGGGTCCCGCCCGTGTACTGGCGGCGCGCGGCCCCACGGACGGCGGCCCCGACGCCGAGCGCGTCGAGGGCGCGGATGCCGTTGGCGGCGAGCGAGATGCCGGCGCCCGCGTCGTCCAGGACGGCGGACCGCTCCAGCACGGTCACCTCCCAGCCGGTGCGGTGCAGGCCGATCGCCGCCGCGAGGCCGCCGATGCCGCCGCCGATCACCAGAGCCGTGCCGTTCATGAGCACCCCTTTCTACAGATGTAGAAGCCGTGGGGGCAGCGTACCCCGGGCCTTCTACAGGTGTAGAAATGGGGGGTGAGCGAAGAACGACGCACCGTCCTGGCCGATGCCGCCATCGAGGTCCTGGCCGACGCCGGCATGCGCGGGCTGACCCACCGCGCGGTGGACCGGGCCGCCGGACTGCCCGACGGCACCACCTCGGCCTATTTCCGGACCCGCGCCGCCCTGCTGACGGCCCTCGTGCGCCGTCTCGTGGCCCGGGACCAGGCCGAGCTGCAGGCCGCCGGCGAGCGCACGCCCCCGCTCCGCACCCCGGCCGAACTGGTCGACGGACTGGCGGCACTGACCCGCGCCCGGCTCACCGGCGAGGGGCGGCGGCGCTCGCTGGCCCGCTCCGCGTGCGTGCTGGAGAGCGTCCGGGACCCCGAGCTCCGCGAGATCCTCGTGCCCCGCGACAACGCCGGCCGGACCGCCGTACGGGCCTTCCTGGCCGCGTACGGCGTCCCCGACCCGGACGCCCGTACGCAGACCCTGCTGGCCTGTGTGGACGGCCTGGTCTTCGAACACCTGGTGCAGGGCACCGAGGTCCCCGCCGACGCCTTGGAGGGGCTCGTCACCGCCGCCCTGAGGTAGGCGGCCCCGGGGCGGCCGGAGGCGTCACATCGTCAGCAGGAGCTTGCCCACGTGGGTGCTCGCCTCCATCGTCCGGTGGGCCTCGGCCACCTCCCGGACGGGGTACACGGCGTGCACGACCGGGCGGATCCGGCCGGCCGCCACCAGGGGCCACACGTGCTCCCGCACGGCCGCGACGATGGCCGCCTTCTCGGCCGGCGGCCGGGCCCGCAGCGTGGTTCCGGCGATCGCGGCCCGCTTCGACAGCAGGCTGCCCAGGTTCAGTTCGGCCTTGACCCCGCCCTGCAGCCCGATGACGGCGAGCCGTCCGTTCACGGCGAGGGCGTCGACGTTCCGTGCCAGGTACTTCGCCCCGATGATGTCCAGGATCACGTCGGCCCCGGCGCCGTCCGTCGCGGCCCGCACCTCGGCCACGAAGTCCTGCTCGCGGTAGTCGATCAGGATGTCCGCGCCCAGCTCCTTGCAGCGGGCCAGCTTCTCCGGGCCGCCGGCCGTCACCGCCACCGTCGCGCCGACGGCCTTCGCCAGCTGGATCGCCATCGTGCCGATGCCGCTGGAGCCGCCGTGCACCAGCACGGTCTCGCCGGGCCGCACGTGGGCCACCATGAACAGGTTGGACCAGACCGTGCAGGCCGCCTCCGGCAGGGCCGCCGCCGTCACCAGGTCCACGCCCTCCGGGACGGGCAGCAGTTGACCCGCCGGCACGGCCACCTGTTCGGCGTACCCGCCGCCGCTGAGCAGCGCACACACCTCGTCGCCCACGGCCCAGCCGGAGACGCCGGGGCCGACCGCGGAGATCCGCCCCGAGCACTCCAGGCCCGGGTGGGGTGAGGCGCCGGGCGGCGGGTTGTAGAACCCCTGGCGCTGCAGGACGTCGGCACGGTTGACGGCGCTCGCGGCGACGTCGACGAGGACCTCGCCCTCGCCGGGAACCGGGTCGGGGGCCTCGGCCCAGACGAGGGCCTCGGGGCCGCCGGGCTGCTCGATGGAGATCGCATGCATGGCCCGGAGCGTACGCCAACTCCCCGGTTGCGGGCCCCGTCACGGGCATCGATAGTGGGAGGGGCGTCCGACCTTGATCAGCGGCCGCCGGCAGGCCCGTCCACGCGGCGGCCGGCGCCTTTCTCGCGGCATCGAGAGAGGGGCACACCCATGCGCACGTCCCCCCGCATCCGCCGTCTGTCGACGGCTGCGACGGCCCTCGCGGCCGGCGGCCTCATGCTGCTTCCCGTTCCCGCGGCGGCCTTCCCCGCGGTGCCCGCCACGGTGCCCGCCGACCCGGGACCGGTGTCGGGGGGCTCGTTCCAGTTCGTCAACGTGCAGACCGCCAAGTGCGCGACCGTCGCGGGCGGCGTCTCCACGGCCAACAACGTCGAGCTCGTCCAGTTCAGCTGCGACACGCACCCGTCGCGCCGCTGGATCCTCACCGACTACAACGGCCGCTCGTACCGGATCTACAACGACCAGACCGACAGGTGCGCGACCGTCGCCGGCGGCGAGTCCTCCGAGAACAACGTCGGGCTCGTCCAGTTCACCTGCGACAGCCACCCCTCGCGGCGCTGGCGGGTCACCAACTGGGACAGCACCAGCGGCTCCTACCAGATCGTCAACGTGGCCACCGGCCTGTGCATGACCGTGGCCGGCGGGGTCTCCACCGACAACAACGTCGGGCTCGTGCAGTACGACTGCGACGCGCACCCGTCGCGCCGGTGGAGCCTGCGCCTCGGGGGATGACCTACTGCCCCGCGCCCTCGGACGCGGAGGCGGGCGGAACCGCGCGGACGATGGTGATGAGACGGTCCGTCAGCTGGAGCGGGCTCGCGTGCGGGTCGTCGTACGGGATCAACCGGTGGCCGCGGAGCACGCTGACCACCAGGTCGTCGGTCTCCCGCACGCTGCGGCCCACCTCGGACTTGTTGACCGGCCGCTCCATGACGTCCAGCCCGCTGCCCTGCTGGATCAGGTCCTCCATGACCGTGCCGGCGCTGGGGCTGAGGACCGAGAGCCCCAGCAGCCGCCCGGCCGCACTCGCGCTCGTGATGACGGCGTCCGCGCCCGACTGGCGCAGCAGCGGGGCGTTCTCCTCCTCGCGGACCGCGGCGACGATCTTCGCGCCGCGGTTGAGCTGCCGTGCCGTCAGGGTGACCAGGACCGCCGTGTCGTCCCGTTGGGTGGCGACGATGACCTGACGGGCCCTTTGCACCTCGGCGCGGAGCAGGACCTCGGAGCGGGTCGCGTCCCCCACCACCCCCGTGTAGCCCTCCGCGTTGGCCATGTCGACCACCTTGGAGCTGGGGTCCACGATGACGACCTGCTCCTTCCGCAGACCGGTGGCCAACAGGGTCAGCAGGGCGGAACGGCCCTTGGTGCCGAAGCCGACGACGACCGTGTGCTCGCGCAAGTTCTTCCTCCAGCGGCCCAGCCGCCACTCTTCCCTGGTCTTCTCGGTCAGCACTTCCAGGGTGGTCCCCACCAGGATGATCAGAAAGAGCACCCGCAGCGGAGTGATCAGCAGGACGTTGACCAGCCGGGCGCTGTCGCTGTGCGGGACGATGTCGCCGTAGCCGGTCGTCGACAGGGTCACCGTGGCGTAGTAGACGCTGTCGAGGAAGTCGACCTTGTCGTCCGCGTTGTCGTGGTAGCCGCCGCGGTCGAGCCAGACGATCAGGACCGTCAGGCACAGCACCAACAGCGCCATCACCACGCGCTTCGCGACCTGCCGTATCGGCTTCTCCACCACCCGCCGGGGCAGTTGGACGCGGCGCGAGACGAGGTTCTCGCCCGCTTCCCGAGCGATCGCGTCCTGGCCGGGAAGTTTCACGTGAAACATCCTCCCGAGACCCACGGCAGGTCGAGGATCTCCAGGTCCTGCCCGGCCCGCGCGCCGTGCGGCGGTACGACGGCCAGCGCGTCGGCGGCGGCGATGCCGCGCAGCATCGCCGGGCCGGTGTAGCGCAGCGGAACGGCGTGCTCGTCGGTCAGCACGACCGGGACGAGCCGGGTGTCGTACGGGTGGCCCGGGATGCCGCCCTGGACGGGGACGGCGTACCGGGGGCGCTGCCGGCGGCCCGCGAGGGCGCGCAGCAGCGGTTCGGCGAGGGTCAGCAGGCCGGAGACGGCGGCGAGCGGGTTGCCGGGCAGCCCGACGAGCAGCCGGCCCTCGGCGCGGTCACCGAGCCGGGCCAGCAGCATCGGGTGCCCGGGGCGTACGGCGACCCCGTCGACCAGCAGTTCCGCCCCCGCTCGGCGCAGGACGGGGTGGACATGGTCCACGGGCCCGGAGGCGGTGCCGCCGGTGGTGACGACCACGTCCGCGTCGGAGCGGGTGACGGCGTCCAGCAGGGCCTCGGCCCCGGCCGGGTCGTCGCCGATCCGCCGGGTGCCGGTGACCTCGGCGCCGATCCGGGTCAGCCAGGGGCCGATCATGGGGCTGAGGGCGTCACGGATCAGGCCGTCCTTCGGGCGGCCCTCGGTGAGCAGTTCGTCGCCGAGCACCAGGACCTCCACGCGGGGCCGGGGCCGGGTGGCGAGCTCGTCGTACCCGGCGGCCGCGGCGAGGCCGAGCACGGCCGGAGTGACGAGGGACCCGGCGGGCAGCATCAGGTCGCCGGAGCGGCACTCCTGGCCGCGCGGGCGGATGTCCTGGCCGGTCTGCACCGGCCGGTCGGCGTGGAGCTGGGTGCCGGACTCCCGGGAGTGCTCGCTGCGGAGCACGGCGGTGGTGTCGGCGGGGACCCGGGCGCCGGTGGCGATCCGTACGGCCTCCCCGTCGGCCAGCGGCCCGGGGCGTTCGGCGCCGGCCAGCACCCCCTCGCCGGGGCGGACGGTCCAGGGGCCGGGCCCGGCGACGGCCCAGCCGTCCATGGCCGAGGTGTCGAAGGACGGCAGGTCGGTCAGGGCCTCCAGGGGCTGGTCCAGCACCTCCCCGAGCGCCTCGGCCAGGGGCACGCGGTGGATGCGGGCCCGGACACCGGATCCGGCGCGGGCAGCGGCCTCGCGGGCCTGGGTCCAGCCGAGGGCGCGGTGCCCGCCGGCTCCCGGGCCGGGGCCGTCCGCGGGGGTGCGGCTGACCAGGGCGAGGGCCTCGTCGAGGGCTTCCATGGCGTGGTCGGAGTCGGTGGGGCTCATCCCGGGGTGCTCTCTCCGGCCCCGGCGCCGCCGGCCTCGGCGGCCCAGCGCAGGGCGAGGTCGGCGGCCTTGCGGGAGGCCTCCGCGACGGCGGCGGCGGGGTCTGCCCCGGCGGCTTCGGCCCGGGCCGCCGCGTAGCCGACCAGGAAGGTGGTCAGCGGGGCGGCGGGCCGGGCGACGCCGTGGGCGGCATCGCGGGCGAGGTCGAGCAGGGCCTTGGTGTCGACGTCCACGTCGATGCCGAGCTCGGCCTTGGCGGCGGTGATCCATTGGTCCAGCACGTTTCCATGCTCCCTGATCCTGGCGCGGGCTGAAGCAAGATCCTCCCAGGTGTCGCAGTCGAAGGAGGCGAGCGACTGCGTGTCCGTCACGTGCGTCAGCCGCAGTTCGGCGGTGAGCGCGCGCAGGGGCAGGCCGAAGAGGGTGCCGTGTTCGGCGGCCAGCAGGGCGATCTCGCGGCGCAGCGGCTCGGCCCGGTAGGCGGCGACCAGGGGCTGGTCGCGTCCGGTGCGGTCGCGCAGCAGGGCGCCTTCCGGGTCCTCCTGGCTCCCGGCGCCCTCCGTGCCGGCCGCCGCGAGCAGGGTCCGGACGGTGGCCCGGTCGAGGAACGGCAGGTCGGCGGAGAGGACGAGGACCAGTTCGGCCGTGGTCTGCCGCAGCCCGGCGTCGAGGGCGGCCACGGGCCCGGCGCCGGGTGGGTCCTCCCGGGCCCAGTGGACCGGGCGGGCGGTGGGCCGGCGGCTTCCGACCACCACGGTGGCCGCCGCGTCGGCGCAGGCGCCGAGGACGCGGTCGAGCAGGGTACGGCCGCCCACGCGCAGACCCGGTTTGTCCGCACCACCGAGTCGCCGCGCGGCGCCGCCGGCGAGGACGATCGCGTCGTAGCTCATGCCCCGAGTATGCGCGGACCATGTCCCCGCCGGGGAACCGCACTTGCCGGGAACTGGTAACCGGGGACGGGTCTGCGGGCATCCGGTCCCGGAGGGCCGAGCCCCGGCCCCGGCCCCGGCCCCGGCCCCGAACGCGAACGGGCGGGGCCGGAGGAATTCCGGCCCCGCCCGCGCGGCACTGCCGCCCGCACGTCACTGGCGCCCGCGCGGCTCGTCTACAGGTACGGCCCCGAACGGACGGGCCGCTGCGGGCCGTCCTCGTCGTCCTCGTGGGACGCGCCGGCCGGCAGGGCCCGGCGCATCTGCTCCAGTTGGGCCCGCGCGGCCATCTGCTGCGCGAACAGGGCGGTCTGGATGCCGTGGAAGAGGCCTTCCAGCCAGCCCACCAACTGGGCCTGGGCAATGCGCAGTTCCGCCTCGGACGGCACGGCCTCCTCGGTGAACGGCAGGGAGAGCCGCTCCAGTTCCTCGACGAGCTCAGGAGCCAGGCCGTCCTCCAGCTCCTTGACCGACGCGGCGTGGATGTCCTTCAGGCGGACCCGGCTTGCCTCGTCCAGAGGCGCGGCGCGGACCTCTTCCAGAAGTTGCTTGATCATGCTGCCGATCCGCATGACCTTGGCGGGCTGTTCGACCATTTCCGTCACCGGGACCTCGCGCGACTCGTCATCGGCGCCGCCGACCGCCATCCCGTCCTGTCCCACGATCAGGACGTGCGGGGGACTGTCCTGCGACCGTTCACTCCTCGGCATCTCCATGCCTGTCATTCTCTCGCACACCTGGGTACTCAGACGGTGTGCCCCCGTACGGGCGTGATCCACCCTGTACGGGGGCGGCAACAGCGGGTGACCGTCAGGCGGCCGCGCGCCGGGCGAACCCGCCGCCGGACCTGGTCACCAGGGCCGCCAACAGAGCGGCGCCCAGCGGGACCAGGACGAGCAGCGCCCCGAGGGTCTCCCACGGCAGGACGATCGGCACGTACACCACCTCTCCCGGGCCGCCGGAGGTCTCCAGGAGGTGCTCCGTCTCGCGCCGCTGGTAGAGCCGCAGACCGACCGCGGGCAGGATCCCGGAGAGGCTGCCCAGGACGACGCCCATGGCGGCCACCAGGCCGCACTGGAAGCCGCTGAAGGCGCGCCGCACCCGCGGGGCCGCGCCGACCGCCGACAGGGTCTTCAGGTCGGCCTCGGCGTCGGTCTGGGCGAGCCCCGTCGCGATGCCCGCGGCCCCGAGGGTGACCAGGCCGGCGAAGACGGTCAGCGCGAGCAGGGCCATGTCGTCCCCGCCCTGGTAGCCGGACTCGATGAGGACGGGGGCGTCCACACCGATGCGGTCGATCTGCGCGGCCAGCTGCTGCCGCTGCCGGTCGCCGGCCGTCCCGTCCAGGACGAAGTACGAGGCGTACGGCTCGGTGGCGAGGCCGGCGGCCCGTGCGGCGGACGGCGGCAGGACGAGGGTGATGCCGTAGCCCTCGACGCCCTGGGGTGCCTGGTGCACGGCGAACACCTTGTCCTCGCCGCGCGGGTCCTCGCCGGGCCCGGTGACCGCGCGGTCCGCCTCGGCGGAGACCAGCCGCAGGGTGACCTTGCCGTCCTTGACGTCGCGCCGGTCGAACGAGACGGCCCGGCCGGACTTCAGCGCGGAGACCGTACCCGGGTCGGTGACGGCGAGGGAGGTCAGCAGCTTCTCGTCGGCGACGACCGCGTCGTAGACGGTGGAGTGCCGGGAGTCGGCGCACCGCCAGTCCCGGCGCAGTGCCTTGCGGTCCGCCGCGGTGAACGCGTCGTCCCGCAAAGGGCCTTCGTAGAGCGGGCAGCGCTGCTCCCTGGGCCGGATGATCTCGGCCCGGCCGCAGCCGGAGCCGCGCGTGGCCTGCTCGCAGTCCGGCTCGCCGACCCGGACGTGGTCCACGTCCGCCCGTACGGCCAGCGGCAGTTCCCGGCTGACGGCCTCGCGGACGGCGGCCATGGCCTTCTGGTGCCCGGGCTCGTGGAGCTCCACCTTGCCGGAACCGGCCGGCAGCTGGGCGACGTACTCGAACCGGGCCTGGGCCTCGCTGCTGTGCTCGTAGGCGGCGATCGCGACGGTGCCGGCGACGGCGGCCATGACGGCGGCCACGGCGGGCGCGGTACGGCCCCGGTTGCGCACCGCGTCGCGCAGCGCGAGCCGCGGTGACAGGGGCAGTCGGCGCCCGATCCGTCCGAACAGGCCGACCAGCACCGGAGTGAGGGCGACCAGGCCGAGCTCTGCGAGGGCGCTGCCGCCCACGACGACGGTGGCGCCCATTCCCGTGGTGCCGAGGAGGGCGATCGCGGCGCCGAGGCCGACGGCCGCGAGCCCGACGAAGGGCAGGACGCGGTTCGCCCGGCGGATGCCGCGCCGGCCGGTCAGCGAGGCCAGGACGGTCTGGCGGGAGGCGCTGACGGCCGGGACGACCGCGGCCAGCAGGCCGGTCACGACGGCGAGCAGGGCGATTCCGGCGATCTCCAGCGGGCGGATGTCGAAGCCGGCGAAGCGCACGCCGACGTACTCCTCCAGCAGCGGACGCAGGGCGACGGTGAGCAGCATGCCCGTCGCGGTGCCGAGGACGGCGGCCGCGGCGCCGATGACCAGGCCGCCGGAGAGCACGATGGCCCGGATGTGGCGCCGGTCGCCGCCATTGGCGCCGACGAGCCCGAGTTGGCGGCGGGAGCGGCGGGCGCCGACCGCGAACGCGGGCCCGGCCAGCAGGCAGATCTCCAACATGGCGAGGCCGAAGACCGTGGCGATGACGGCCATTTCGCTGCCCGGCAGCTCCGGCGTTCCGTCGTCGGAGCTTTCCATCTGGGCGTACAGGGGCACGTCGGACGGGGCCGGCGGGTTCAGGGTGACGACGCGGGACCGGACCAGCACGCCCTTGGTGTTGGCCGCCTTGACCATGTTCCACGTGAAACCTTCGGGGCCGGTCCGCACGAGGTACGCGTCGTCGGCGACGACCCCGGGCACCCCGGCGGCCCGGAGTTCCTTGTCGAGCGGGGTCAGCAGGGTCCCGGGCGGGGCGATGACCTCGTTCTTGTCGAGGTCCGAGGGCAGCTCGTACGCGCCCACGATCCGGTACCAGGTGCTCGATCCGCGGGGCGTGAACTGCGAGCCGACGAACAGGCCGGAGGTCTTCAGGAAGGCGTGGGTGGCGACGACCTCGCCGGCCTCCTCGGGCGTCCGGCCGCGGTCCAGGGTGACCATGCCCTTGACCAGCGGACTGGACAGGTCGACCTCGCGCAGCTCGGTGTCGAGCAGCCCGTACCGGGTGCGGACCTTGGCGTGGCCGCGGCTGTCCTTGAGCGATGTGGCACCGGCCGGGATCGCGGACACCAGCTGCTGCGGGTCCGGCTCGGGCGGCTCCTCGGAGGTGAAGCCGCCGGCGGGCGAGAACCCGCCGCCGTCGGGCTTCTGGTGGACGGGGGCGCCCCTGCCCGAGGAGGTCAGGACGGCATCGGCGGCACCCATCCGGCGCGCGACGGTCTCGGCGGGCGAGAGCTGGGCGCTGCGCAGGGTCAGGTCCGCCCCGCTGACCCCGATGATCGGCAGGGCGATCATCGCGAGGACGAGGGAGCTGCGGCCCTTGGCACGCCAGGCGTCGCGGCGGGCTATCCGGAGGGCCGCGACCCAGGAGTGGTAGGCCTTCATGCCCGGCCCGCCTGCCCCGAGAGCAGCGATTCGGCGTGGCTGCGCAGGGTCGAGTCGACGATGCTGCCATCGCGCAGGAAGACCACGCGGTCCGCCCAGGCGGCGAACCGCGGCTCGTGGGTGACGAGGATGCCGGCGGCTCCCGCGTCGCAGCGCGAGCGGAGCAGGGCGAGGACGGATTCCCCGGTCTCGGAGTCGAGGGCGCCGGTGGGTTCGTCGGCGAGGACCAGGCGGCGGTCGCCGACGAGGGCGCGGGCGATGGCCACGCGCTGCTGCTGGCCGCCCGACATCTCGTCGGGGAACCGGTCGGCGGCCGCGTCGAGTTGCATCTCCTCCAGGGCGGCGAGGGCGGCGGCCCGGGCCTTGCGGGCGGAGACCCCGTCGAGTTCGAGGGGCAGGGCGATGTTCTCGGCGGCGGTGAGGGCCGGGATCAGGTTGTAGTCCTGGAAGACGTAGCCGATGCTGCGGCGGCGCAGGGCGGCGAGCTGCCTGCGGCTCGCGGCGGTGATGTCGGTGCCCTCGACGAGGACGCGGCCGCCGGTGGGCCGGTCGAGGCCGCCGGCGAGGGTGAGCAGCGTGGACTTGCCGGAGCCGGACGGCCCCATGACGGCGACGAGTTCGCCGGGGTACACGGCGAGGTCGACGCCGCGCAGGGCGTGCACCTCGGTGGCGCCGGTGCCGTGCGTGCGGACGAGGTTGTCGAGCTGGAGTACGGGTTGCGCGGGGCGCTGGTCGGGCATGGGTCCCCCCTGGGACGGCGGTGTCGTCAGCTCCGCGGGGAGCGGGCGGCGCGGGACTTCGGGGCGGCGGCGCCGGAGGCGGGGCCGGCGTCGGGGTCGGTGGCCTGGGACGGGGCGGCTTCGGCTCTCCGGTCGGCCGTGAGGGAGAGCCGGACGAGCCGGGACTCGCTGTGGTCGAGCCAGCGGGCCTCGGCCTCGGTCTGGAAGATCAGCTGTTCGAGGACCAGGAGCCAGGCCACGTCGTCGCGTTCGCGGGAGTCGCCCCGCTCGACGGCGGCGAGCGCCTGCACCTTGAGCCGGGTGTAGTCCTGCATCGCCTTGATCGTGGCGTGCCGCTGGGCCTGGATGACGGCGCGGATGTCCACGCCGGGCGAGCCCACCGCCATGGCGAGCTTGATGGACAGCTCGTCGCGGGGCGGGTTGGCGCGGTCGACGGGGCGCGCGTACCACTCGCGCAGTTCGGCGCGGCCGGTGTCGGTGATGGCGTAGAGGGTGTGGCCGGCGGCGTCCTCGCCGCCGGGCGCGACGAGTCCGTCGCGTTCCAGGCGGGCGAGGGTGGTGTACACCTGCCCGACGTTGAGCGGCCAGGTGGAGCCGGTGCGGGATTCGAACTCGGTGCGCAGCTGGGAGCCGTACCGGGGTCCTTGTTCCAGCAGGGCGAGGAGGCCGTGGCGGATCGACATACCGAGTATGTATACCGAGTATGTTCGCCGCGGCAACCGTTTGCCGGCGCGGTCCGCGTGTCGCGGGTGCCCCGGCACCTGCGGGATCCGGGGCGTTCCGGTGCAGGTCAGAGGCCCTTGCGCAGCCGTGCGCCGAGGTATCCCAGGCCCAGCCCCATCAGGGCGAAGCCGGTGCCGAGCGGCAGCAGGTGTGCGGCCAGGTCGGCGGCCCGGTCGTTCGGCTCGGTGGCGAGGGCGGGATACGGATCGGCGGGGGGATGTCGTGCGGGGGGCGGTTCGGGCGCGGGCGGGGTGGCGGGCACGGGGCGGGGGTGCACCGGGGGGAAGGGGCGGGAGGCGATGACGGTCTCGGGGTTCGCCGGCTCGGCGGCGGGGCGTCCCGGCCGCACCCGCCCGACCCCGGCGACGCTGCCGGCCAGCTTCCCGTACACCTCCTCGCCGGGGGCCTCGTCCGCCGGATCGGGGGCCCGGGGAGTCGACGCGGACGCCGCGGTGAGGAGGGACGCGGAGGCGGCCGGGGCGGCGGGCGACAGCGCCGCGGCGAGCAGCACGGCCACGGCGGGCAGGTGCCGGGTCCGCGCGACCGGTGGGCGCGGCGCCCGGAGGCTTCGGTGCACGGGGAGCCCCTCCCATCCGTGGGGGTCCCCCCGGACGGCGTCTGGGGGAGGCCGAGATGTCCCGCTCAGATTTACATGGTGGGGCAAAACAGGCATCCCGGGCGCCCTATCGGGGGTGCCCGGGATGTGGTGTCCCGTACATGGGACCGAACGGCGGATACCCGTCCGTTCGGCTCGGCCAGCACGGTCAGCCGGTCGGCTCAGCCGGTCCGGTCAACTGCTCCGGTCAGCCGCTCCGGTCAGCCGGTCGGCTCAGCTGGTCCGGTCAGCCGCTCCGGCCGGCCGGTCCGGCGGCGCCTACTGCGGGTCGCCCGTGGAGACGATCAGCGTGAACTCGGTGTCCTTCTTGTCGATCTTTTCGCCCGGCTCGGGCTGCTGCGACAGCACCGTGTCCTCGCCGTAGACCGCCTCGTCCTTCTTCTCGATCTTGTACCGCCAGCCCGCCGCCTGGATGCACTCCTTCACCGAGCGCAGGTGCTTGTACCGGAATTCCGGCGCCGTGACCTTGGTGGCGTCGCTGTAGTGCTTGGTCGGCTCCTTGCACTTCTGCGGGTCGATCGTGCGCGTCGTGTCCGGGCCCTTGTGCCCGGCCTTGGCGGAGCCGGACGGGTTGGCCGCCTGGCCGCCCGTGGTCTGCTGGCCGGCCTGGGTGCCCTTGCCGCCCTCGTCGTCCCCCTTGTTGGTGACCGCGTAGACGAGGCCGCCGATGGCGATCAGCGCCACCGCGATCGCGCCCACGACCACCGGCATGTTCTTCCTGCCGCCGGCGCCGCCCGGGGCCTGCTGGGCGGTCGCCGAGGAGGCGAACGGCGGCGGGGTCTGCGGCGCGTACTGCTGCGCCCCCGGCTGCTGCGGCGGGTAGGCGTACCCGCCCTGACCGTGCGTCTGCGCCATCGGCGGCGGGGTGGGCGCGTACGGGGCCGGGGCCGGCGTCGGCGCGTACGGCTGCTGCACCGCCTGGGCCGCCGGCGTCGGGAAGCCGGAGTCCAGCGGGGGGAACACGGTCGAGCCGACGCCCGCCCCGCTACCGCCGGTGGGGGCGCCCGGGACGATCGCCGGGGCGCCGGTCTGACCGGCCGCCAGGACCCGTGCGATCTCGTCCCCCATCGCCGCGGCGGTGGGGAAGCGCTCGTTCGGGTTCTTCTTCAGGGCCCGTGCCACCAGCGCGTCCATGGCCGGGGTGAGCGACCGGTTGATGGAGGACGGGGCGACCGGCTCCTCCTGGACGTGGGCGTAGGCGATGGCGAGCGGCGAGTCGGCGTCGAACGGGAGCCGGCCCGTCAGCAGCTGGAACAGCATGATGCCGACCGAATACAGGTCGGAGCGGGCGTCGACGCCGCGTCCCAGCGCCTGCTCGGGCGACAGGTACTGCGGGGTGCCGACGACCATGCCGGTCTGCGTCATCGACGTGACGCCGGACTGCATGGCGCGGGCGATGCCGAAGTCCATGACCTTGACCACGCCGCGCTTGGTCACCATCACGTTGCCGGGCTTGATGTCGCGGTGCACCAGGCCCATCTCGTGGCTGGTGTCCAGTGCGGCCAGCACGTCGGCCGTCACCTTCAGCGCCTTCTCGGCCGGCATCGCCCCGTGCTGGCGGACGTCCGTGGTGAGCACCGAGCCGAGCGGCTGGCCCTCGACGTACTCCATGACGATGTACGGCATGACCGCCGCGTCGCTCCGGCCGTCGGGGAACGTGACCTCGCCCTCGCCCGTGTCGAATACCGAGACGATGTTCGTGTGCGACAGTTTCGCAACAGCCTGGGCCTCACGGCGGAACCGCTCGCGGAACGACGCTTCCCGCCCGAGGTCGCTGTGCAGGGTCTTGATGGCGACCTGCCGGTCGAGCGCGCTGTCGTACGCCAAATAGACGGACGCCATACCGCCCGCACCGAGCAAGTCCCTTAGCTGGTAACGGCCACCGGCCAGAGAGCCGCCCGCGTACTGGGCCTGATTGCCGTCCTGGCTCATGACTGTTGCTTCCCCTCGGGGTGTGTCCCTACGCGTCTGGCTGAGCGCATTCCGGGCCCAGTCTGCCGGAGGGCAAGCACACGTCAAGCCAGGTACCCGTTCCGTGACGACAAGGCCACCACGAGCCATTGTCCGAACGGCTACCTGTTTCGAGGCTGTAGCGTTCATCGGAGCACACGAAATGGACCTACCGCTCAGCGGCGGCCGAGAGAGACGACGGCGAGGACTCATGGCACCCGAACCCGAGGACAGCGGCGCCGGGATGGCCGACGGTCCTGAGCATTGGGGAGCCGGCGGCCTGGTCGGCGACGGCCGCTACCGGCTGACCCACCGCCTGGGCCGTGGCGGCATGGCCGAGGTGTTCGCCGCCGAGGACGTCCGGCTGGGCCGGACCGTCGCCGTGAAGCTGCTGCGCGCCGACCTCGCCGAGGACCCCGTCTCCAAGGCCCGCTTCACGCGTGAGGCGCAGTCGGTCGCCGGGTTGAACCACCACGCCGTCGTCGCCGTGTACGACTCGGGCGAGGACAAGGTCGGTCCGAACACCGTCCCCTACATCGTCATGGAGCTGGTCGAGGGCCGCACCATCCGCGACCTCCTCATCAGCGCGGAGGCCCCCGGCCCCGAGCAGGCCCTCATCATCGTCTCCGGTGTGCTGGAGGCGCTGGCCTATTCGCACCAGCACGGCATCGTGCACCGCGACATCAAGCCGGCGAACGTCATCATCACCGACACCGGTGCCGTCAAGGTGATGGACTTCGGCATCGCCCGCGCCCTGCACGGCGCCCAGTCGACGATGACCCAGACCGGCATGGTGATGGGCACCCCGCAGTACCTGTCGCCCGAGCAGGCCCTCGGCAAGGCCGTGGACCACCGCTCCGACCTGTACGCCACCGGCTGTCTGCTGTACGAACTGCTCGCGCTGCGGCCCCCGTTCACCGGCGAGACCCCGCTGTCCGTGGTCTACCAGCACGTCCAGGACGCGCCGGTGCCGCCCTCGCAGCTGCCCGAGGGCCAGGACATCCCGCAGGAGCTCGACGGCCTGGTCATGCGCGCCCTCGCCAAGGATCCGGACGACCGGTTCCAGAGCGCCGAGGAGATGCGCGGGCTCGTCCAGTACGGCCTGCAGATGCTCCAGGACCAGGGGCCGAACACCGGCACCTGGAACACCGGCCCGGTCACCATGGCCCTGCCGCACGGGCGCGGCGGCGCCGCGCCCACCACCGCGATGCCCGTCGCGCAGGGCGGCGGCCCGCAGCAGTACGCCGCGCACTCCACGACCTCGCAGTTCCAGCAGCCGATGGTGCCGCCGCTGAACCCGGACGACGGCACGGCCTTCCCCGGCGGGTACGACCCCCGAGGACGCGTCCAGGGCCACGGCGGCGGCCACGACGGCTACGACGCCTACGGCCAGTACGACGACCGCGGCAGCGGCCGCTGGAAGCTGTGGCTGTTCGCCGTCCTCGCGGTCATCGCGATCGCGGGCGGGGTGGCGTACGCCGTCAACTCGGTGGGCGGCAAGACCAAGGGCGACGACAACAGTCCGGCGGTCGTCCAGAGTTCCTCCAGTTCGAAGCAGGGCGCCCCGTCCACGGCCCAGAACACGCCGTCGCAGGAGACGTCGAATTCCTCGCGGCCGTCGGAGGACTTCTCGACACCGCCGTCCCGTCCCCGGAACTCGCAGAGCGCCAGCCCCTCGACCTCGCCGTCGCAGGCGAGCCCGTCGCCCTCGGTGACGAAGTCGAGCCCGGCGCCGACGAAGTCCAGCGGGCCGTCGCCCTCGAAGAGCCAGTCGGGTCCGGCGGATCCGAATCCGTTGGAGCAATTGAACTGAGGCGGCCGCGGAACCGGATCAAATAGATCCGGTTCCGTCGGAATTCATGGCCCGCCGTGCGCCCCTCAGGCGCGCCGTACGCCCTCGGCCCCGCCGTGCGCCCCTCAGGCGCGCCGCTGCGCCTGCAGGCGGGCCACGTACGCGGCCGCCTGGGAGCGGCGCTCCATGCCCAGCTTGGACAGGAGGCTGGAGACGTA
The DNA here is from genome assembly GCF_042677605.1 of Streptomyces sp. NPDC127106. Classification (NCBI taxonomy): domain Bacteria; kingdom Bacillati; phylum Actinomycetota; class Actinomycetes; order Kitasatosporales; family Streptomycetaceae; genus Streptomyces; species Streptomyces sp. NPDC127106. The sequence continues at coordinate 205,566 of NZ_JBHXTC010000008.1, forward strand.
GTTCTTGATGGTCTTCTCGGCGAGGTGCAGCCGCTCGCCGATGGCCCGGTTGGTCAGTCCCTCGCCGATCAGGTCGAGGATCCTGCGCTCCTGCTCGGTCAGGTTGGCCAGGCGGTCGTCCCCGCGGCCGCTGCTGCCGTCGCGCAGTCGTTCCAGCACCCGGGCCGTGGCCACCGGGTCCAGCAGCGACTTGCCCGCCGCCACGTCCCGTACGGCACCGAGCAGCTCATTGCCGCGGATGGCCTTGAGCACGTAGCCCGAGGCTCCGGCCATGATCGCGTCGAAGAGGGCCTCGTCGTCGGCGAACGAGGTCAGCATCAGGCATTTGATCCCCTCGTCCTGCGAGCGGACCTCGCGGCAGACCTCCACACCGCTGCCGTCCGGCAGGCGCACGTCGAGGACGGCCACATCGGGGCGCGTGGCGGGGATGCGGACCAAGGCGTCGGCGGCGGTGCCGGCCTCTCCGACGATCTCGATGTCCTCCTCGACCGACAGGAGCTCGTGGACGCCGCGCCGTACCACTTCGTGGTCGTCCAGGAGGAATACCTTGATTTTTCCGTCTTCGCGCACGAACTCAGTTTCACACACTCACCCCTTCCCTGAGGTCGTTACCCGGGATAACGTGCCGTTGTTCCGGCCCCCTGCAAGGCTGTGACCAGTGCTTGTTCCCCGCTCTGCGGATTTACTTGGAAATCCAAGCAAAAACGCAGGTCAAGTAGGGTTTCGCAGTTATGCGCAGCACTGGGTAACGTGATTGCGCAGGACTGTCGCCGGGGCACCTGTCACGCCTGAATCCCGTACACGGCCGCACCCACCCCGTGCGCGGGTACGGATCCAGGTGAGCCGCACTGGACCCCGGAGAACCCGGGAGCCGGACCGACGGAGGAGCAACACGTGACCGTGGAGAGCACTGCCGCGCGCAAGCCGCGACGCAGCAGCGGCACCAAGCGGGCGGCAGGCGCTGCGAGCGCCTCCAAGACCCCCGCAGCGAAGGCTGTCGCCACCGCGCAGAACGCCGAGCCCCAGCTCGTACAGCTGCTGACCCCCGAGGGGGAGCGGATCGGCGTCGCAGAAAACCCTGACAACGCGGAGTTCGTGTCCTACGTGGAGGACATCACCACCGAGGACCTGCGCGCGCTCTACCGCGACATGGTGCTGACCCGCCGCTTCGACGGCGAGGCGACCGCCCTCCAGCGCCAGGGCGAGCTGGGCCTGTGGGCCTCGCTGCTCGGCCAGGAGGCCGCCCAGATCGGCTCCGGCCGGGCCCTGCGCGACGACGACTACGTCTTCCCGACCTACCGCGAGCACGGGGTGGCCTGGTGCCGCGGGGTCGACCCGACGAACCTCCTCGGCATGTTCCGCGGCGTGAACCACGGCGGCTGGGACCCCAACACCAACAACTTCCACCTGTACACGATCGTCATCGGCTCGCAGACGCTGCACGCGACCGGTTACGCGATGGGCGTGGCCAAGGACGGCGCGGACTCCGCCGTCATCGCCTACTTCGGCGACGGCGCGTCCAGCCAGGGCGACGTCGCCGAGGCCTTCACCTTCTCCGCCGTCTACAACGCCCCCGTGGTGTTCTTCTGCCAGAACAACCAGTGGGCGATCTCCGAGCCGACCGAGCGCCAGATGCGCGTCCCGCTGTACCAGCGCGCGCAGGGCTTCGGCTTCCCCGGCGTCCGCGTCGACGGCAACGACGTCCTGGCCTGCCTCGCGGTCACCCGCTGGGCCCTGGACCGGGCGCGCCGTGGCGAGGGCCCGACGCTGGTCGAGGCGTACACGTACCGCATGGGCGCGCACACCACCTCCGACGACCCGACGAAGTACCGGCGCGACGAGGAGACGCAGGCCTGGGAGGCGAAGGACCCGATCCTGCGCCTGAAGACCCACCTGCTGGCCAGCGGCGGCGCCGACGAGGCCTTCTTCGAGGAGCTCGAGGTCGAGAGCGAGGCCCTGGGCAAGCGGGTGCGCGAGGTCGTGCGCGCCATGCCCGACCCCGACACCATGGCGATCTTCGAGAACGTCTACGCGGACGGGCACGCGCTCGTCGACGAGGAGCGCGCCCAGTTCGCCGCCTACCTCGCTTCCTTCGAGGAGGGTCACTGATGGCTGTCGAGAAGATGTCGGTCGCGAAGGCGCTCAACGAGTCGCTGCGCAAGGCCCTGGAGACCGACCCCAAGGTCCTGATCATGGGCGAGGACGTCGGCAAGCTGGGTGGTGTCTTCCGGATCACCGACGGCCTGCAGAAGGACTTCGGCGAGGACCGGGTCATCGACACCCCGCTGGCCGAGTCCGGCATCGTCGGTACGGCGGTCGGCCTGGCCCTGCGCGGCTACCGCCCGGTGGTGGAGATCCAGTTCGACGGGTTCGTCTTCCCCGCGTACGACCAGATCGTCACGCAGCTCGCGAAGATGCACGCCCGCGCCCTGGGCAAGGTCAAGCTGCCGGTCGTCGTGCGCATCCCGTACGGCGGCGCCATCGGCGCGGTCGAGCACCACTCGGAGTCCCCGGAGGCGCTCTTCGCGCACGTCGCGGGCCTGAAGGTGGTCTCCCCGTCGAACGCGAGCGACGCCTACTGGATGCTCCAGCAGGCCATCCTCAGCGACGACCCGGTGATCTTCTTCGAGCCGAAGCGGCGCTACTGGGACAAGGGCGAGGTCGACACCGACGCCATCCCGACCGCGCTGCACACCTCGCGGGTCGCCCGCGAGGGCTCGGACCTCACCCTGGCGGCGTACGGCCCCATGGTGAAGGTCTGCCTGGAGGCGGCGGCCGCGGCGGCCGAGGAGGGCAAGTCGGTGGAGGTCCTCGACCTGCGCTCGATGTCCCCGGTCGACTTCGACGGGATCGAGGCCTCCGTGCAGAAGACCCGCCGGCTCGTGGTCGTCCACGAAGCGCCGGTGTTCCTGGGCATGGGCTCCGAGATCGCCGCCCGCATCACCGAGCGGTGCTTCTACCACCTGGAGGCGCCGGTGCTGCGCGTGGGCGGTTTCCACGCGCCGTATCCGCCGGCCCGCCTGGAGGAGGAGTACCTGCCGGGTCTGGACAGGGTGCTCGACGCCGTCGACCGCTCGCTGGCGTACTGAGGAGAGCCCCGTGACCATCCGCGAATTCAAGATGCCCGACGTGGGCGAGGGCCTCACCGAGGCCGAGATCCTCAAGTGGTACGTCCAGCCGGGTGACACCGTCACCGACGGTCAGGTCGTCTGCGAGGTCGAGACCGCGAAGGCGGCCGTCGAGCTGCCGATCCCGTTCGACGGCACCGTGCACGCGCTGCTCTTCGAGGAGGGCACCACGGTCGACGTCGGCCAGGTGATCATCTCGGTGCAGACCGGCGCCGCGTCCGAGGCACCTGCCGAGGCCCCGGCCGCCGCTGCCGCCGCGGCTCCGGCCGCCGCCCCGGCCGAGGAGGCCGCGCCCGAGGGCCGCCAGCCCGTGCTGGTCGGCTACGGCGTCGCCCAGTCCTCGACGAAGCGCCGCCCGCGCAAGGCCGTCCCGGCCGCCGCTGCCGCCGCTGCCGCCCCCGCGGCGCCCACCGCTCCGGCTCCGGCTCCGGCTCCGGTGGTCGTGCCGGCTCCCGCCCCCGCCCCCGTCCTCAACGGCAACGGGCACGCGCCCGTCGTCGGGGAGCGGCCGCTGGCGAAGCCGCCGGTGCGCAAGCTCGCCCGGGACCTCGGCATCGACCTGGCCACCGTGGTCCCCACCGGGGACGGCGGGATCGTGACCCGGGAGGACGTGCACGCCGCCGCCGCGGCCGCACTCGCCCCGCAGGCCGCAGCTCCGGCCCCGGCCCCGGCCGCAGCCCCCGTGGCCGCCCCGGTCGAGGGGGGGGCCCCCGGGGGGGGCCCCCCCCCGGGGGGCGGGGGGGGGCGCGGTAAACGGAGAACCAGAGATAGGGGGGGACAAAGAAGAACACAACCGCAAAGGGGGGCAGGCG
>NZ_JBHXTC010000008.1:209515-217669 GCF_042677605.1 Streptomyces sp. NPDC127106
GCCCCCCCGCTCGGGCCGGCGCCCGCCCCGGCCGCGGGCGCCCCGGGGGGGGGCGGGGGGGGGGGGCGGGGGGGCCGCGCCCCCCCCCGCCGCGCCGGTCGCGCAGGGCGCGCGGGAGACCCGTATCCCGGTCAAGGGCGTCCGCAAGGTCACCGCCCAGGCCATGGTCGGCTCGGCGTTCACCGCGCCGCACGTCACCGAGTTCATCACCTTCGACATCACGAAGACGATGAAGCTGGTCCAGGAGCTCAAGGCCGACCCCGACCTGGCCGGGCTGCGGATCAACCCGCTGCTGCTCATCGCCAAGGCGGTCCTGGTGGCCGTCGGCCGCAACCCGGACGTCAACGCGTCCTGGGACGAGGCGGCCCAGGAGATCGTGCTCAAGCACTACGTCAACCTGGGCATCGCGGCGGCCACCCCCCGCGGCCTGATCGTCCCGAACGTCAAGGACGCCCACGCCAAGACGCTGCCGGAGCTCTCCCAGGCCCTGTCCGAGCTGGTCGCCACGGCCCGCGACGGCAAGACCTCCCCGGCCGACATGCAGGGCGGCACCCTCACCATCACCAACGTCGGCGTCTTCGGCGTCGACACCGGTACGCCCATCCTGAACCCCGGCGAGTCCGCGATCCTCGCGGTCGGCGCGATCAAGCTCCAGCCGTGGGTCCACAAGGGCAAGGTGAAGCCGCGCCACGTCACGACCCTGGCGCTGTCCTTCGACCACCGCCTGATCGACGGCGAGCTCGGCTCCAAGTTCCTGGCCGACGTCGCCGCCGTGCTGGAGAACCCGCGCCGCCTGATCACCTGGCAGTAGCAGGCCGCGGCCGCGGCAGCGGCACCCGCTCCACCGTCCGATGGCCGGTCCCCTTTCGAGGGGCCGGCCATCGGCCGTCCCCGGCGGGCGCCACCGCCCCGGCCGGCGGCGCCGCCGAATCCGCTGGTCGCGGCTGCCACCGCGTGTGATCATCCACGAATGTTCTTTCGCGCTGCCACCGCAGACCCCGCCGACCTCGACCGCGCCGCGGCCCACCCCGCCGACGGCCCCGTCCCCGCCCTGCCCGCCGGAAAGGTCCGCGAGGAGTTCGCCGCCCGCCGCTTCCGCCCCGAGTGGACCTGGTTCGCCGAAGGCCCGGACGGGGAGCTGCTGGCCCGCGCCCTGTGGTGGGGCCGTGCCGACAGCGAGCGGCCCATCGCCCTGGACTGCCTCCAGGTCCGGTCCTCGGTCGCCGACCCGGCCGCCCTCGCCACCGGGCTGCTGGCCGCCGGGCACGAGGCCTTCGGCGCCCTCCCCCTCTACAACCTCTCCCTGCCCGCCGACTGGCGGACCCGCCCGGACCTGGTCGAGGCGGTCGCCTGGCGCCGGGAGGCCGCGTACCGGGCGGGCCTGACCCGCGAGATCGAGCGGCTGCGCTTCGAGTGGACCCCGCCCGCCGGGACCGCCGCGCCGACCGGGCGGCTGGCCTTCCGGGAGGGCACCGACGAGGAGTTCCTCGACGCCTTCGTCCGGGTCTCCGCGGGCAGCCTCGACCTGGCCACGCAGAGCGAGCTGCGGGCGAAGACCCCCGAGCAGCTGGCCCGCGAGGACATGGAGTTCTACCTGGACTGCCCGGGCGAGCGTTCCTGGTGGCGGCTCGCCGAGCTGCCGGACGGCACGCTCGCCGGCCTGGCCGTCCCGTCGGCGACCCCGTACCACCGCAACGTCGGCTACCTGGGCGTCGTGCCCGAGCAGCGCGGGCAGGGCCTGATCGACGAGGTCCTCGCCGAGATCACGCGCTTCCACGCCGCCGCGGGCGCCGACCGCATCACCGCGACGACGGACACCGTCAACGCCCCGATGGCCGCCGCCTTCGCCCGCGCCGGCTACGAGGTCTCGGAGATCCGCCTGGTCCTGGAGGCCCCCGAGCATGGCTGACACGCGCGGCCCTGGCCCGGTCGGCGGCTGGCTGGACCACGTGCTGAACGCCGAGGTGCTGCGGGAGGCGTACGGCGCCCAGGGCGTGCCGGAACCGGACGGCCTCGTGATCCACGAAGTGACCTGGCACCGGGACGGGCCCTCGCTCACGCTGCGGTTCGAGCTGCCGTCCTATCCGGCCGAGCCGCCGGAGGCGTGGACGGCGCGCGCGGCCAACACGGTGCAGGTGGAGCTGAGGCTGCTCGGTGCCCGGGCCCTGCTGGACGGCGGCCCCGACCCGAACCCGGTCGGCGCCCTCCGGCTCTCCGCCGGCCCTGACGGGCGGCTGCGGGCCGTCCTGGAGGCCGGCCTCCTGCGTGTCGAGGCCACGGCCGACCACGCCGTCCTCCGCCGCGTCTCGGCCTACACCAAGGGCGGCGGCTGCGGCGCATGACGGCCCGTTACCGCGCGGGGCAACCCTTCCAGCCCGGCCGCCGGGCTGGAAGGGCGGTTCGAGGGGCGGGCGGGGGGCGCGGGAAGGTAGCCTTCCGGGCCTGAAGGGGGGCGTTCCGGGTGTCCATCGCCGAGTTGCAGGTCTACTCCGTCGAGGAGGCCGATGTCGCGGGCGGGCTGTGCGCCGTCCGGTGCATCGGGGGCGTCGCCCGGACCGGCCAGGTGTACGCCGCCGCGGACGCGCGCCTCGGGCTGCGGGGCATCGAGCGGCGCGGGCACCGGGTGACGTCCCTGCGCGCGGGCCAGGCGGCGCGGGTCCGCCTCACGGGCGCCATGACCGCGCTGCTGACCCGCGGGCAGGTGCTGACCGCGGTACCGCCGGGCGGCCACGCGCTGGCCGACCTGGAGGCCTGGCTGGCCACCGACCCGCCGCTGGCCGACGATCCGCACCCGCTGACCCTGCGCTCCCACGGCGTGTCCGGCATGCAGGACGACGGGCTGTCCGACGGGATGCGGCTGCGCTGGGGCCGGGTGGCGCTGGCCGCGGTGGACCGCACGGCCGCGTGGGCGCAATGGCATCCGCTGGACCACGCGATCGACCGGGCCGGCGTACGGGCCTACCTCATCCGGCAGTTCGGCCCCGGCCCCGCCCTCGGCGGCGACCCGGACCGGCTGTGCCGCGAGCTGCTGGACCTGATCGACCTGACCCCCGCTCAGGCGGCCGCGGAGGGGCTGGCCTGGCGCGACCTGCCCCGCCGCCGCATCCGCCACCTGCGCCGCATCAAGCTCCTGTTGAACAGCATGGCCGCGGTCCGGCCCCACCTCGGCGGGGCCCCGGAGACCGCCCGCGCCGTGGACGCCTGGGCGGGGGTCCGGGCGGTGCTGCCCTGACCCGCGCGCGGGCCGGGTTCCGGGCGCATCTGCGGTGTGGCGGTGGGCCGCGTACGGCATCATGGCCGTGGTCTGCGAACGGGGAGCGGAGGCGCGGTGTCGCTGCACGACGGGCCGGAGGCCGGCGGCCGTACGGTGATCGCCGGGCGCTACCGGCTGCAGGAGAGGCTCGGCCGGGGCGGGATGGGCGTCGTGTGGCGGGCCACCGATGAACTGCTCGGGCGTTCGGTGGCGGTCAAGGCGCTGTCCCTCGACGCGGGGGCCGATCCGGCGGGCGCGCTGCGCGAGGCGCGGGTCGTGGCACGGATCCGGCACCCCACGTGATCGTGGTCCACGACGTGGTCGAGCACGAGGGTCAGCCCGTCATCGTGATGGAGCTGGTCGAGGGCGGTTCGCTCGCCGACCGGCTGGCCGTCCCGGGCGGGAGGCTCTCCCCGGGGGAGGCCGCCGGGGTGGGGCGCGACCTGCTCGACGCCCTGTCCGCCGGCCACTCCCTCGGAGTGCTGCACCGGGACGTGAAGCCGGCGAACGTCCTGCTGGAGGCGGGTACGGGCCGGGTGGTGCTGACCGACTTCGGCATCGCGAGCCTGCCCGGGACGACGACGATCAGCGGGACCGGGGTGTTCGCGGGCACGCCCGAGTACTCGGCGCCCGAGCGGATGCAGGGCGCCGCCGGCGGCCCCGCGTCGGACCTGTGGTCGCTGGGCGCGCTGCTGTGCGCGGCGGTGGCGGGCGAGTCGCCGTTCCGCCGGGATTCGCTCGGTGCCGTCCTGCACGCCGTCGTGTACGAGGAGATCCGGCCGGCGGCCCGGCTGGGGACGCTCCTGCCGGTGGTCCGCGGGCTGCTGGAGCGGGCCCCGGAGCGGCGGATGGGGGCCGCGGAGGCGCGGCGGCTGCTGGTCGCGTGCGCGGCGGACGAGGCGACGGTGTCCCCGGCCGCGGGGGCCGCGTACACGCCCACCGAGCAGGTGGACCGCGCGCCGGACCCCGTGGGCGACCGGGCGGGACGGGAACACGGCATCGACCGCGAGCACCGCATCGACCGGGAGCACGGCAGCGACCGGCAGTGGCCCGCGGACCGGGACGGCCGGCCGCGCCCGCGGCTGCGGGGTGCGCGGGCGGCGCTGGTCGTGGCCGGGGCCGTGGCGGCCTGCGCCGGTGCGGTGACGGCGGTGACGCTGCTCGACGGCCGGACCTCGAAGGGCCCGGGCGGCGGGGCGGCCTCGGCACCGGCCGTTCCTGCGCCGTCGGGGTCCGCGGCCCCGTCGACCGGAGTGCACCACGCCGTCCCCCTCGCCCTCCGCCGGGGTGCCGTCGCCGGGCGCGTCGGTGTCCGTACCGGTGCCGGCGCAGTCCCCGACGCCGCCGCGGTCCGGGGGCGTTCCGGCCGGGTACACGAAGGTCCAGGACCTGCGCGGGTTCAGCCTGGCCGTACCCCGGGGGGCCACCCGCTCGACGGACGGCGAGCGGACCTTCTACATCACGGCCGACGGAGTCCGGGTCGGCATCAAGTTCGGTCCGGTGCCGCCCGGCGGGGCGATGGGGTCGATGCTGGCCGCCGACGAGCGGGGCCCGGTGAACAACGAGGGGTACCGCGACAACCGGGTCACGGCGACCACCCACCGCGGACTGCCCGCCGCGTTCTGGGAGTTCACCTGGGACGGGTTCTCCCCCATCGCCGAGGGACCCCGACACACGTACGACCTCGCCTGGGAGCAGGACGGGACGCTGTTCGACGTGTGGGTGTCGGCCCCGGTCGGCCGCGCCAAGGCGGCCAAGGGCATCTTCGACACGGCGGTGGACACCTTCGCCGCGTCCGGCCACTGACGGCCGGAACGCGGCGTCGGAGCGCGGCGCGTCCGAGCGCGGCGTCCGAGCGTCCGGCCCGCTAGCCGGCCTTGGCGGCGTTGCCGAGGACCTTGGTCGGGGTGATGCGGACGACCACGCGGACGTCCTCCGCCGGCGCCTCCAGGTACTCCTTGCCGCCGCCCGGGCCGAGGTACTGCTCCGCGATGCGGGCGGCGACCGCGCGGCCGGTGTCCTCCGTGACGGTGGCGGTGCCGCGGATCTCCACGTAGAGGTACGGGTTGGCCAGGTCGAACACGGTCAGGCCGACGCGCGGGTCGCGCAGGACGTTCCGCTCCTTGCGCCGCCCCTGCTCGGTGGAGACCAGTAGCTCGCCGCCGTCCCGGGAGACCCACACCACCGAACTCTGCGGGCTGCCGTCGGGGTTGAGCGTGGACAGGACAGCCGGGTGCGGGGCGTCGAGCAGGCTGCGTACGGTGTCGTTCAGCTCAATCGTCATGTGGGGGAGGCTAGTTCGGGACCAGCGGTGCGTACAGGAAGTTCCGTCGACTCCCGGTGGTCGAGAAGCGGGGCGGCTGCGCTCCGGCCGGCTTCCCCCTGAGGTCGGCCAGGGCGGAGGAGCTGTCCGCGGCGTGGCGGGAAGCCGACCCGGTCCGCGCCTGGGGCGCCCCGCCGGGCGGCGTCCCCCACGGCAGGCGTGGCCACGTCGTCCCCGGTAGCGTGGGGAGTGGCACCACACCATCGGCAGGCACGCGTCGGCGCGACCCGGCGCACCGCGCCCGCCGAAGGCGTCCGAGACCACGCCGGACGGACGCGGCCCTCGTCGCCGCCCGCTTCCGCGCGCCATGCGCCCTGCAGGCCCCACCCGTCGGCCACGGTGTCACCGCCCGGCTGCTGGTTGCGACTCCCCCTGTGCAAGGAGCGCAGTGCGCCATGCCCATTCCACCGCCACCACCACCGCAGCCACCGTCGTCGTCCCCCGGGTCGAACCCGCAGGGGGGACCGCCCGCCCGTCCGGGCCGCCCCGAGCCCCCGGGCGGCGCCCCGCAGGGCCGGCACGCGCCGTGTCAGCCGCGGCCGGGGAAGGCCCGTGCGGCGGCCATCTCGATCAGCATTGCGACCCTCGTGTGCTCGCTCGCGGCCTTCGGGACACCGAGCGGCCTTCCACGGCACGACAGCAGCCGCGCGGTCGCCGGGCCCGTCGCCGGTGACCTGGAGGACCTCCGCAAGGGGGACTGCTTCAGCACGGTCGACGACCTGACGGCGTACCCCGACAAGGACGCCGACAAGGACGGCGCCCCGGCGTCCCGGTCGGTGCGCGTCATGCCCTGCGCACAGCCGCACGAGGGGGAGGTATACGGCGTCTTCTCGCTGGGGAGCGGTCCGTTCCCGGGCAAGGAGAAGATCGCCTCCCTGGTCGATGAGAAGTGCTCCGCCAAGGCGCTCGCCAACTACCTGGGGGCCGAGGCGAACCCGCCGAAGAAGATGAGGGCCTACACCTACTTCCCGACGCCCGGTGCCTGGGACCTCGGCTTCCACCAGGTCGTCTGCTTCGTGGGTGTCCCCACCGGTACGACCACCGGCTCGGTCCGCGCCCCAGGCTCCTGAGCCGGCTCCTGGGCCCGGCTCCTGGGCCCGGCTCCTGGGCCCGGTTCCTGGGCCCGGTTCCTGGGTCGGCTCCCGTCCCCGGCTACCCCCAGGGGATGTTGAGCCAGGGGCTGCCGGGATCCGTGGTCAGGGCCTGGTGGACGGCGGCCATGTCCGTGTACCAGTGCCCGTACTCCTCCTCGTCGAACTGGAGGCAGCGGCCGAGGATGAAGCCCGCCGAGAGGTCCTCCCAGGAGCGGTAGGCGAGCCGGCACATGCGGCCGGCGCGGACGACGGCGTCCTCGGCCTCCTCGACCGTGCCGAAGCGGGCGCCGAGGCCCCAGCGGGCCATCTGGGAGGCCCGTCCGTAGTCCCAGGCCTCGACGGAGCGGACGTACCTGCCCTCGCCGAGGATCCCGTCGGCGCGGAAGCGCTGCTCGTAGCGGGTGATCCGGCCGATGACCCGGCGGACGCCCGCGACCTCCCCCTCGATCTCGGCGGTCGAACGCGGCCGGGCGGTGGTGACGCCGTCGGGGGTGATGCGGGGCTCGGCAGCGCGTTCGGCGTTGGCGCGGAGGGTGGCCTCGGTGGCGTGCCGCCAGTGCTCGATGTCGACGGGCCCGGCGAACTCCTTGGCGAGGGCGACGCGGATCCGCAGCGTGAACTCCCACACCGAGCTGACCATGTCGGCGGCCAGCAGCCGCTCGGTGGCGGCGCGCCACTGCTCGCGGGTGGTGACCCCCCACCAGTCCTTGAGCTTCTCCCGCTCCTTGAGGTAGCCCTCGCCGTGGTAGCCGAGGGCGTTCCAGAACAGGCCGTTGCGTACGGACAGGTGCGCGCCGCAGGCGAGCCCGAAGGCGGCGGGCCCGTGCAGCGGGCCGCCGACGTGCAGGGCCTGGACGGTGTTCTCCTTGAAGCCGTACTCGGTGGCCCGGTTCCAGTGGAACTTCCACACCTCGCGGTCGCCGGGCGAGGACGGGAGGAAGGCCTCGCACGGGCTGCCCGGGTTGATGGCGAGGTACGGGGGGTCGCCGGGGTCGATGCGGTGCGCGAACCAGCTGAGGCTGTGGCGCGAGAACACCTGGTCGGCCGTGGGGACGGGGAGCATCCCGGCCGTGTAGGCGACGTAGCAGGGGGCGCCACCGGCCTGCGGGAAGCGGACGGACTGGAGGTACACGGCGTTCGGGTGCTGGTCCAGGTAGGCGCGGGACTGCGGGACGAACAGCTCGGCGCGGGCGAGCGCGTCGAAGTAGGCGGGCCAGTCGTTGGCGGTCTTGGCCTCGTACAGCTGTCGTTCGATGATGCTCGGCGCGATCCAGGTGCCCATGTGGGAGAACCCTAACCGGGGCCGGCGCACACCCCGACGGGGTGTCGGACCAGCACAGGAGGGGCTCCTTCCCGTTGAGCCGCACGCGCGGGCGCGGGGGGGGGGGGCGGGCCCCCCCCCCGCCCCCCGGGGGGGCGCGGGGGCGCGGCGAACGGCCCGCGGCCGACAGAGCGGTGTAGGGGTACCTGCCGATGAGGGCCGC
>NZ_JBHXTC010000009.1:0-5132 GCF_042677605.1 Streptomyces sp. NPDC127106
GGCGGGCAGGTGGCGCAACCCTGCCGTACCAGCGGCAGGAGGAAACGAGAGACCGTACTCAAGCCGAAGCCCTCACGCTTTGGTGATGTGACGGACCTTCCGGGCCGGAATGCCCGGAATGCTGAGACCTGACTACGGTCTCAGCAACGGCAGAGTGTCGGGGATGCTCATGTAGATGGGGATCCTTCGGTGAGGCTCGGTACCTGTACTGGCCTGAGGGGCGGGACCCTGCAGGTGTCGGTGATGCGGCTTTGCTCTCCTTCCTCGAGGACGGTGGCACCGCCCCTCGATGTGCTTGGCCCGGCTGGCGTGGGCCCGAGACAGAACCAGCCGGGCTGCGGTCTTCCCAAGGCCCGGCACCGGCCCCAACAGCGGTGACGCCCTGCTGCGCGGAGGACCGGTCTCCCGTCACGCCCTCGAAGGGTTGCAGGCCAGAACTCCCTGATGAGGCTGTACTGAAAATCCAGCGCACCGTCCCTCCGCCAGGCGCACTATGACACCTGATCATTTCTTGCGCTTTTGAAGGCTGGTGGCAGGGATACGTCTTTTACCCATCTCGATGATCAGGCCGGCGGCCCTGAACGCGAGGTTGAGGGCAACGGTCTCGGGAACCTGCTGGTCGGGGCCGAGGTGTCCGGTGATGTAGTCGCCCATCCGTACATCCGGGTCCAGGCGCTTGAGGACCATGTAGGCGATGGACTCGGCTTCGACTTCGTTGCGCGCATGGACCTCTACGGTCTTCGGCAAGAACCGGTCGGGCCAGGCACCCTCGGGTCCTGCACCGAGATGCCCACAGAGCAGGTGGCCGATTTCGTGGGCAAGTGTGACGTAGCGGTCCAGCAGGGGCAGGTTCCGGTTCACCTCGATCTCGAACAGCGTCGGATATCTCTCGTGGTGGTCACCAGGTCTGCTTCCCGGGCGCTCGACGAATCCGTCAGACGTGCTGCGGTACGTGCGCCCGCAGGAGGAAGCCCCGTGCGCGACCAGGGTAAGCCGGATACCCAGAGGCGCAAGGTTCGTCTGGGTGTAGTGCCAGACCTCGGCAAGTTCCCTCTCGCTGGCCCGGGAAGCCACCGAGACCGGTGCCGTGATCGCCTTGGGCAGAGGCAGTGCCCCAGGCAGGGCCTCAGTGTCCCCGACGTCGTAGACGAGCATGTACGGCCCACGAGGCTGGAATATCAGCAGCGGCTGGGCACCGGGCTTGAGCACCCGCTGGTACTTCGACTTCCACTCCGAGGAGGGCAGAACGTAGCGCGCCCCCGGCTTCTGGATGTGGACCACCATTGCGTTGAACGGTGCATATCTCTTGAACCGGCCGACGAACTCAAGCATCTCCAGGTAGTCCGAGGACGAGCGATAACGCTGGGCGCCGCGGACGAGGTCGTCGATCGACGCCTTGGCCAGCTCCGCCTGGGAGGCCTCAACCTCCGCGGCCCAGTGCAGATCGAGCCCGTGCTGCACAGGTGCCGGTTCCTCATGTTCGAGGGGAATCCATCGCAGCCGCTTCCAGTCTTCGAGCTGTTGCTCGGCCCAGCCGGGCTCGACCATGTGCGCGAACGACAGCAGCCCGGTCACGTGGGCGTCCAGCTCGGCCAGGTCCTTGAACTTCTGATGGCGGCGATGCTGCTCGATGCCGAACGAGGCGGCCCCTCGCAGATGCTTGGTGATACGACGCTTGTACTCGCGCGTCAGGCGAGGAGTGGGACCGTCGACGAGGATGCCCAGCACACTGCGGCGCGCACCGGGACGGGCCACATAAGTCTTCTTTGTGTTGAGCCTCATGCCTAACGGTTCCAAGGCCTTCTTCACACCCGCTACGAGACGGTCGACGTCTTCGTGGCGAACGGGCCGACGGCTGGAGAAGTGCAAGTCGTCGCTGTAGCGCGTGTAGCGCAGCCCCAAGGACTCGGCCAAGTGGGTGACCACAGCGTCGATGTCGCGCATGACGAGGTTCGAGACGTATCCGCTGGTGGGGGCGCCCTGCGGCAGGAACCCTTCGCGGGTGTGCTTGTAGACCAGATCGGGACGGGAAACAGAGAAGCTCTGTCCTACGGCCTCCAGACGGACGCTTCGGCACCCGGTACCACGGTTCGTCCAGGTCCAGTTCGGCCCCGGCGGAGAAACGGTGACCAGCCGGGCCAAGGTGAACGTGCGCAAGGTACGGCCCGTACGGCGAAGGCCGATCTCCTGACGGCCGTCGTCGTCCTCCACAAGATCGATCCGGTACTCGCGCCCTGCCAGGTGGCTCCAGGCATCCTTCAGGACAGCGTGGATGTGCCGTTCCCGGATGCTTCCGAAGAAGTCGGCGATGTCCAACCGAATCACGGTGTGGGATCGCAGATGTACGGCAGCGCAGTCCACCACCGATCGGCCGCTTCGATAGGCGAACGCTGCTGGGTGCGGCTGGAACCCGGCTGGAAGATGCTCGAGGCGCGCCAGGATGCCCCGTTGTATCTCGGACAATCGGCGGACCGGGGTGTGCAAGAGTCGCAGTCCGCCACGGCGCTTGGGTATCCGGTGCTCGGTGTAAGGGTAGATGGAGCCGCTGACGACTGCCTTGCGGAACTGTGCCGGGGTGAGGTCCTCGAAGTCCTCTGCCATCGTCACTGAACCACTCCGTCCGTGCCCGTGAGACGCAGCCGACGAGCCTCACCTTGATCCTTCTGCCGCCCCAACACTGGCGGACTGCTGTATCCCTCCACCACCCCGTGCAAGCACAGGGACCGCTCCCAGACACCGATGTGATCAGCACCAAGTGGCCGAGACCGAAGGGCCCATCGCTAGGGATGGGTTCCTGAGACCCGCCGACTGCGTTGATCCGGATCGTAACCTCCCTGCGAGTCGGTCTCACCCGCCGGGTCACCTGATGAATGCCAAATGATGACAGTCCTGGGCATAGTTTCGGCAGGCTTCGACGAGTCGGCCGTCCCTCGACCGGCGGCCCGGCGGTCCACCCGCCGGTCGACCGGTTGTGGGAACAGGACGCCGGTTCGCCTCCTGCGTAGGCCTCCATCGAAGCATGCTCATCGCGCGGCGTACCCCAGGGCTTCGAGCCACAAGGAACTCCAGTGACGCATGTCGCAGAACTACCCGAGGAACGTCAGGCGGACCTGGCGGTCGGGGTTGTCCTTGTTGGTGTCGACCAGGCAGACGGACTGCCAGGTTCCGAGCTGCAGACGCCCGCCGAGGACCGGCAGGGTGGTGTGGGGCGGGACGAAGGCGGGCAGGACGTGGTCGCGGCCGTGGCCGGGGGAGCCGTGGCGGTGCTGCCAGCGGTCGTCCGCGGGCAGCAGGGTGTGCAGTGCGGCCAGCAGGTCGTGATCGCTGCCGGCTCCCGTCTCGATGACGGCGATGCCCGCGGTGGCGTGGGGCACGAACACGTTGAGCAGCCCGTCGCGGCCGGCCGCGGCCTCGGACAGGAACCGCTCGCAGTGGCGGGTGAGGTCGGTGACGGTCTCGGAACGGCCGGTGGCCAGGTCGAGCACCCGGGTGGTGAAACGGTCGGACATGGGCACCATGGTGGTCCATTGCGGCGTGCCGTGCGCACACCCGCCGGGTGGCGCGGCGGCCGACGCGCCGCCCGTGCGCCGGAGCGGCCCGCCGGACCGAGCGGACGACCCGGGAAGGCGACGGCCGCGTCGGATGCGCACGCAGCGCCGTGTGGGTGTGCACCGGGAGGCTGTTCGGACGAGCCGTAACGGTTCGGCGGGTGAGATCCGCGGGGTGGCGCCGGTCCTGCGCCGCAGCCGGCGGGAACCTCGCAGTGTGCATCCCACTCACTCCGCCGGCGACGGTGCGCACCGCCCGTCCGCGTCCGGCCCCTGCCACTGCGCCGTCCTTCCCCCCTACATCCTCAAGAACCTCGCCGAGGCGGACGACCCGAGGATCCGCGAAGCCGCCGAGAAGACGCTCGAGGTCGATGCCCGGCTGCGCGAGGCGCGAGCCGCCGCGCCGAGGGAGGTGACGCGTGCCCCCGTCACCGCGGGCGTCCTGGAGCGGACGGTCTTCGACACCCACGAGACCCGCGAACTCCCCGGTGACGTCGTCCGGACCGAGGGCGCCGACCCCGTGGTCGACGGAACCGTGAACCGCGCCTACGACGGCCTCGGCCTCACCTTCGCCTTCTTCGAGGAGGTCTACGGCCGCCACTCGATCGACGACCGGAACCTCCCGCTCGACGCGACCGTCCACTACCGCCGGAAGTACAACAACGCCATCTGGAACGGCCGCCAGATGATCTTCGGGGACGGCGACGGCATCGTCTTCAACGACTTCACCATCGCCGTCGACATCCCCGCCCACGAAATGGTCCACGGCGTCACGCAGTACACGGCAGACCTCCTGTACGAGTACCAGTCCGGGGCGCTCAACGAGTCGGTGTCGGACGTCTTCGGCAGCCTGGTCAAGCAGTACGCCCGCCGCCAGACGGCGGAGGAGGCCGACTGGCTGATCGGCGCCGGACTGTTCACACCCACGGTGCGCGGCCAAGCCCTGCGCTCGATGAAGGCGCCGGGCACGGCGTACGACGACCGCCTGCTCGGCGGCAAGGACCCCCAGCCGGACAACATGGACCGCTATGTCGAGACGGACCTCGACAACGGCGGCGTCCACATCAACTCCGGTATCCCGAACCACGCGTTCTACCTGGTCGCGAACCAGATCGGCGGCTTCGCCTGGGAACGGGCCGGCCAGATCTGGTACGACACCCTCACGTCCGGAGAGCTGGGCCCGCACGCCGACTTCAAGGACTTCGCCCGGGCCACCGTCGCGGCGACGGAGCGGCGCTACGGGCGGGGCATGGAGTACGAGGCGGTCATCAAGGCCTGGGCCCACGTCGGCGTCAACGGCAATGGCTGAGCCGGACCCGTTCCGCACCCAGGCCGCCCCCGGTCCCGTCGCACCGGTGCCATGCGCATCGAGGTGACGCGGAGCGGAGGCGTCGCCGGAATCACGCGTCGGGCCGCACTGGAGACGGCCGGCCGGCCCGACGCGGCCGAACTCGAACGCCTCGCCCGCCAGGTCCTCGGCGAAGCGGGCCCGGGGGGGGGCGGGCGGGCGCGGCCCCCCCCGCGCCCACGCACTGATCCGAAAAAGACACAAACCACGCCCACACACAACTAGATCTATATTGT
>NZ_JBHXTC010000009.1:5142-23004 GCF_042677605.1 Streptomyces sp. NPDC127106
CGGGGGCGGCCCGCCTCCGCGCCGGCGCCCCCCGGCGCCGCGGGCCCACCGCGAACGCCGCGCCGCCCAGGTCCTCGGCGACGGGGGCCCGGGGACCCCGGCGGGGGTCCCCGACGGCTACCGGTACACCGTGACCGTGGACGGCCGGACCGTGGAGTTCGCCGATCCGGACACCAGCGACGCCCTGGAAGAGCTGGTCGAACGCGTACTCCAGGAGGGAACACCGTGACCGAGTCCCCCGAGGCCAAGACCGCGGAAATCAAGATCAGCTTCGCCGGCACGGAGGCCACCGCGGCCCTCGGCACCCTCGGACTCGAACGCTCCGACGGACGCCGCCGGTCCATCCACTTCTGGGACCGCCCGCAGGGGGCGGCGGCCGGCGGCGCCGTCACGCTGCCGCTGTTGGACCGCGGCGTCATCCTGCGGCTGCGCCGCGACAAGGGCGAGCGCGGCTCCCGTCCCGAAGCCGACATGACCGTCAAGCTGCGCCCCTGCCCCGCCCTGCCGGCCCCGTGGCGGAAGGACCGCGAGGGCGACGACTGGGAGTTCACCGTCGAGGAGGACCGGACCGGCCCGGCCTTCACCCCCGTACTGGCGGCCGCGCTCCAGGCCGAGCGCGACGCCGGGGACGCACACGACGCGGAACGGTCCGGCTCGCTCGACGGCATGCTCGTGGACCGGCACCGCGAACTGCTCGGCGCCGTCGGCCTGACCGGGGAGGGTCTCGGGGGCCTCACGGCACTGGGACCGGTGAACGCCGTCAGGTGGAAGCAGGAGTGGGACGGGCTGCCCCGCGCCGTCGCGATCGAGGAGTGGACCACCGGACACGACCTGCGCTTCCTCGAGGTCTCGGTGCGCGCGGAGGTGCCCGACGCGGCGGAGACGGGGCGGCTGCTCCTCGACACCCTGCGCGAGCGCGGCGTCCCCCCGCCGCAGACCGGTGAGACCAAGACCCGGGCGGTGATGACCGCCCTCGCCCGCGACCTGGCGCCGTAACGGGCCGGAGCCCGGCCGGCCCGGCGGCCGCGTCTGGGTCCGACGGGGGATCCTCCCGGTCGCGTGCGCGCGGGTTCCGGCACCCGCGCTCCGCGAGTGGGAGATTGGGCCCCATGCGCGGCCGAACCCCCTCCGCTCGCGGCGCCCGGCGCCCGTCCCGGTGGCGTACCCGGTCCCGGAGCCTGATCGCGGCGGCCAAGGGGCAGCAGGAGCGGGCCGAGACCCGGTTCCCGGTGATCACCCACGTCATCGAACGGCTCGTCTCCGTGAACGTCTTCGACTCCGCCACCAGGCTCGCCGCCCAGGTCTTCCTGACCGCCGTGCCGCTGTTGTTCGTCGTCGCCTCGTTCGCCCCGGACGGCGTGAGAGAACAGCTGATCGACTCCGTGCGGACGACCTTCGGGCTGACCGGGCCCGCCGCCGCACAGGTGGGCGACCTCCTCGGGAAGAACTCCGGGAGCGAGGACGAGGACTTCCGCAGTGCGATCGGCCTCGTCGGCGGGCTCATGGTCCTGATCTCCGCGACCGCCGTGAGCCGGGCCATGCAGCGGCTGTGCAAACGCGCCTGGGAGATCCCGCGCACGCAGGCCCGGATCGCGGTCTGGCGCTGGGTCGCCTGGATCGCGGCGTGGACCGTCCTGCTGCTCGTCCAGGGCCCGGTGCGCCAGGGCTTCGGGGTCGGCCTGTGGCTCGGCATCCCCCTCGCCCTGGCCCTGCAGACGGCGGCCTGGTGGTGGACCCAGCACCTGCTGCTCGGCGGCCGGCTGGCCCCCCGGGCGCTGCTGCCCGGGGCGGTGCTCACCGCGGTCGTGGTCAGCGGCCTGTCCCTGACCGCCCGTTTCTACATGCCGCACGCACTCAACCGGGCTCTGGAGGCCTACGGTTCGACGGGTCCGGTGTTCGTGCTGCTGTCGTGGCTGATCGTGGTGTGCGTCGGCATCACCGTGAGCATGGCCACGGGCGCCGCCGTCGCCCAGGAGCCGTACCTCGCCCGGCGTTTGGGCAGTCCGCCCCCGCGCCGGACCCACCCGGGAGCCTGGCGGCACGCACCGCCGTGACCCTGCGGCGGACGGATCACCGCCGCCGGACCACCCGACCCCCGGACTACGGACGGCGCGGCGCGGCCCCCTCGGTGTCGAAGGTGTAGAATCTGCGGTGGTCCAGCATGTCGGCCGGCGTCACGTTGTTCCACGGCCGCATCGGGCGCCGCAGGTCGACCACGTTCGGCGTGGCGGAGGTCGGCAGGTAGGAGGACTTCGGGTGACGCCTCTGCCACTCGGCCCAGAGCATGTCGACGAAGGCGTGGTGCATCCAGAACACCGGGTCGTTGGGTGAACCCGCGGTGAGCATGTGCCCGCCCACCCACACGTGGACCCTGTTGTGCAGGCCTGCGCCGCGCCACCCCTCCAGGTGGTTGCGGAAACCGCCCGAGGAACTGTTCCAGGGGGCCGCGTCGTACTCGGGCATGTCCAGCACGGCGTTCACCTCGGCCTTGGTCGGCAGCTGGGCCCCGCCCGCGCCGAGCGAGCGGCGCAGGTACGGAACCCTGTCGACGCCCACCGTGATGTTCCACTTGCGCCCGGAGTACGCGAACGGCCCGTCGAGCACCTGGCCGTCCTGCGGTCGGCCGGTGCCGCCCATGAAGTCGGGGGCCCACAGCGAGGAGGCGGGGGTGCGGTCCACGGTCCAGTCCCAGTAGGGGAGGGCGACCTTCGGGTCCACCCTCTGCAGCTCGGCCTCGAAGTCCAGCAGGAAGCGCCGGTGCCACGGCAGGAACGACGGGCCTCGGTGGCCCACCCGGTCGCCGAAGTCGGAGTCGGTCCTGAGGAAGGCGTTGTGCGTGGTGACGAACCGGTCGTAGACGCCGGTGCGCTTGAGTTCGAGCAGCGCGTTGGTGAAGGCGCGCTTCTCGTCGGCGGTGAGCGTGGCCTGGCTCTTGCGGACGGTCACTGCGCGGCTCCCTCGGGGGCGAAGGGGGCGAGGTGGGCCCCTTGGAGGGTGCGGACGGCGGCGCGTGCGGCCGCGATGGGGTCGGGGAAGGTCTCGTAGTGGTTCATGACGCTCACCCAGGTGCCGTCGGCGTTGCGCATGACGTGCAGCTCATTGCCGTCGATCGTGATGGTGGGCCAGGCGGGCAGGCCGTGCCCTTCGTGGCCGCCCCCCTTGGCGAGGGAAATCTGGATGCGGCGGCCCTCGAACACCTCGTCGATGCCGTGGGCGGGTATGGAGAGGCCCGGGGCGCCCGTACCGGGCTGCGCCTTCGGATCGGGGGCCGGCGAGGACGTGGCCGAGTCACAGGCGACGAGGGCCGTCAGTCCGAGGGCGGTCGCCGCGCCGACCGCGGTGCCCAGGGCCTGTCTACGGGTGATCTTCTTCATGGCATGAACATGTACCACGGATCCTGCGACGGGCTCGTCACGGACTCGTCGCAGGTCACACCGGATGCGGGTACTCCGAATGGCCCGGCTCACACGGCCCATTGAGTCCACAGCGGGAGCAGCAGCAGCGCCACGACCGAGCTCTTCACGACGAGCGCGGCGGACGTGTCGACGCCGACGCCGTAGCGCTGGGCGAAAACGAACAGGTTCTGCGGCGCGGGCATCGCCGCGATCAGGACGAGCTGGCTCAGCCGCTCGCCCTCCACTGCGAAGGCGTACCGGCACACGGCGAACGTGATCAGGGGGAGGGCGACGCACTTGGCGGCGATGAGCCACACTTCCTCCGCGGTGGTGCCGCGGACTTTCAGCCCGCTGCCCCCGAGGTGCAGTCCGAGGGCGAACAGCGCGACGGGCGAGGCGCTGTCCCCGACGAAGGCGAAGCCGTCCAGCACGACCCCGGGCATCGGGACGGACAGCAGGTTGAGCGCGATGCCCGCGTTGCACGCGACCACGACCGGCGTCAGCAGCGAGGCGGCGACGGCCGATCCCAGCCGCCGGACCGGGCCCCCGGTGCGATCGGGCCGCCCCAGTTCCATGACCGAGATGATGACCAGGGACAGCACGCAGACCTGGAACAGCAGCACCGGGAAGATCGGTGCCGCGTCCCCGAACAGCATGATGAACACCGGCACGGCGAAGTAGGCCGTGTTGACCTGCACGGCGGCCATGATGCGCAGCGCGACCCCGCGCGGATCCCGTACGCCCAGCAGCCGGGCCAGTACGCCGGTCAGCAGGGCCGCGGTACAGGCCGCGGCCGCGTATCCCGTGACGGCCCGCCAGTCGAACAGCGCCCCGAGGTCGCTGCGGTAGATGTTCCCGAAGAGGAAGCACGGCACGGCGAAGAGGAACGCGTAGTCCGCGAAGACCTTGGAACTCTCGGCCGGCACCACCTTCCGCCGGGCGAAGACGACCCCGCACCCGAACGCCAGCACCACCGGCGCCAGTTTCTCCAGAGCCTCCACCGCTCCCATGCACGCGCCCCCGCTCCCGCTGATCCCCCTGCGGGGGCCTGGCCTGCTGACGACCGGATCGTAGGACGATCACCGAACCGGACGGCCGGCAGGCCCCTCACGCGGGCGGGGCGCCGGCCGGCGTGCTGCGGCGCCGGGGACGGCCCCGGTTGCGGCCCCGGCGGACCCGCCACCGACTCGTCCTCAGCCGGGCCACGGCCTCCGGATCCCGGCGGGCCAGCTCCGCGAGCGCCGGGTGCAGGCCCGCCCGCGCCACCTGCTCGGCCCACGCGTCGCGTTGGGTGTGCGCGGTGCGCAGGCGCCCGTACACGCCGAACCACACCAGCTGCGCGACCAGTCCGACCGCGGTGGCGGCGACCGCCGCCGACTCCACCGGACCACGGGGCGCGAGGCCGGCCAGGGCGAGCACGGTGACCAGCATGTGCGCCAGGACCAGCAGGAGCGCGATCTGTCCCGCGGCGCCGGGTTCCCTGCGGAACACCGGGATCTCGTGCTGTGCGGCGGTGCGTCCGGCAGCGTGGAACTCCGCCCGGGCGGCGTTGAAGGCGGCGTCGCGTTGACTGACGTTGCCGAGCAGGGCGGGCGCCGTACGCCGGCGCAGCGCATCGAGCAGGGCGTCCGGCAGCGGGTGCCCGGCGGTCCGGTCCGGGTCGGATCCGGCCGCGGTGAGGCTCAGGTTGCCGCGGTGGTTGACGGTGACCAGCCCGTCGAGCAGCAGCGCGGCGGCGGCCGCCTGGACGTCGTCCCCGGGCCACCACCGGTGGGCGGCGGCCCGGTAGGGGTCCTGCAGGAGCCCGGCGGCGCGCTCGACCATGACCCGGTGCCACCGGTCCTGCCGCCGCCGGAGCAGGCCGAGCACCCCGTACAGCACGGCGGTGACGGGGACGACGACGCAGGCGAGGACGACGGGGCGCACGGGCCGAGCCTAGGCAAACGGCACGGGGAGCACATCCGCTTATCCGTCGACCGCGCGCCATCGCGGGCCCCGGGACCGCGATGGCGATCTCCGCGTCGGTGTGTCAGCCTCGAAAGTGACGTAGGTGCATCCCCCCACAGCTGATACGACAGCTGGCCGCATGCTGGAGATGAGTGCGATGCCCGAAGTCGAGCCCATGGGCTTCCACGGAATGGTGGTAGTGGGTGAGGAGACGGTCTACCTGTCCCACCTGCCCATGTTCTCCAACCCCGACCACGCCTTCCAGGTCCTACTGGAAGTGTCCCTGTCGAACGGATCGGGCGAAGCGCAGAAGATCTACACCGAGGACCGCCGTCAGACGGGAACGGACCTCTACACGCTGAACCCCGAGGCCTTCCGCATCACCGACCTCGTCACGCCCGCAGGACAGCCCGCGCTGACCTCGTTCAACGGGACGTTGGTCCGGGGCCACTTCGAACGGGGCGGCGTGGACCTCATCGACCCGGTCCGGGTCGACGTCCGTCGCGTGGTCCACTTCCGGCGCCTGGACGAGCGCGACGCCCGGCCGGCTGATCTCACCTACCTCGCCTTCGGGAAGGGCGGCGAGCTCTTCCTCGCGCACCGGATCGTCACACCGCCCGACTTCGACCACCTCCTTGCGGTGGGCAACCTCCGGAGCGTCTCCGGCGTGTCGCTCACCGACGCGGTCCTGGCGAAGGGTCCGCGGCTCGCGATCCCCGGTAGGGCCGACAACCCCCGGGACCGGCTCACCGAGGGGCAGCAGGTGGCAGCGAGCCTGCTGGACGGCGGAGCCGGCGCGCCCGGCAGCATCGACCTGAGGTTCACGCTGGCCCGGGAGTTCTACTTCGAGGAGGGAGAACTGGCCTCGGGCGGCGGCGGCCATCACGACCACCACTGACCGCCCCGTCCTCCTGGAGTGGCCGTGCGACTCGACGACATCGCCCACTGCGAGATCCACCCCTCGATCGGCATCGCCCGCGTCGGCGACAGCCCGGACGCCTTCTTCATCGGCCCGGAAACCCCGGGCGTCCCGCCACGCCCGGACGGCGGCTTCAAGGACGCCGCGGGCCGGATCAAACGACAGGCCGCCCGGTTCCGGGTGTACGCCTACGACCGGGGCGGTGCCGTACTCGGCGAGCTCACCGCGGCCGAGGCCCGGATCACCTGGACCGCCGAACTGGCCAACGCCAAGGGCGCATGGTTCAACTTCGCCGGCCGCTTCGCACAGTCCACTTCGGACGCCGACCGACGCAACCCGCACATCGACCCCGCCGACACCGCCGCCCGCGCCCGCCTGGTGATCCGACCCGGTCCCCGCACCGTCACCGGACCGTTCCAGGACGGCCGGAACGCGCAGTTCGACAGCGGTACCTTCCTCGGCGCGTCCGTGCCCCTGGGCGAACTGCGTACGGACGGGGCCGGTCGGCTGCTCGTCCTCGGCGGGTTCGGAAGGTCCTTCTCGACCGAGCGCGCCAACCCCGTCCGCAACTACGCCAACAACGACCGCTGGTGCGACGACATTTCCGACGGTCCGGTCCGTGCGACCGTGGTCCTGGAGCCCGGGGGTCGGCAGGTGCCCGTGACGTCGGCCTGGTGCCTGGTGGCACCGACCGACTTCGCCCCGGAAGTCGCGAGCCCGATCACCCTCTACGACGTCGCCCTGGAGGCGGCCCGCGCATCGGGCGCGCTGCCCGCGCCCGCGGAGGTCTCCTTCACCCGCGACGTCCACCCCCTGCTCGCCCGGCCGGTCGCGCTCGCATGGGTCAACCGGCGGGCGCGCACCGGTCACGGCGACCGTGTGGACAACTTCTTCGCGCCCGACCGCTTCGCCGACCTCGCCTCCGATTCGGACGCGGACGCCGTCGTGTCCGTGCGCCGCAGGGTCTTCCGCAGGTTGCGCACCCCCGGGGCGATGAACCCCGGCCAGGCCAACCACGCGTTCATGCCCGTCCTGGCGGCGGACGGCGGCCTGGTGGAAGGCGACCCGCGAACCTGGCTGACCCTGCTCCCGGGCCAGTACGAGCGGATGCGGCGCTGGGCCGCGGGCGACTTCGCGGCCGACTGGACCGGCGAAGTCCCCGCGCCCGTACCGCTGGAGGCGCTGCCGCCCGGGGAGCAGCCACACGCCCTGGTGCGGGCCGCGTTGGAGGCGGCCGGCGGCGGCGGGTTCTTCCCCGGCATCGAGATGACGTTCATCGCGGACGACCCGGCCACCTGGTCCGGTCCGTTCCGGCTGCGGGAGGACCTGATCGCCGGAGACGTCACCAAGTACATGGCCGTGCCCTGGCAGGCCGATTTCCATCTGTGCCACACCTTCTGGTGGCCCGCCGCACGCCCCGACGAGGTGCTCCCCGAGACGGAGCTCGACGCGTTCCTCCAGGGCGCGGCGGGGGCGTTCAGGGAGTGGGACCGGGGCATCGGCGACGGCAAGGACGACGAACTCGGCATGAACGAGATGGCGGTGCGCTGGAGCACCCTGGGCTTCGTCGTCGGCAGGCCCGGACCGGACGGCGGTGTGGCCATGGTCGAGACGGAACGCTCCGCCCCGGAGCCCGAGTAGGGCGTGCCGGGTCGGGGCCGGCTCGGGCCGGGAGCGCCGCGGTGAAGGCGGGGACACCCCGCAGGTGCGACGTCAGCTGTGACGTCCTGGTCGCCGGCGGCGGCCCGGCCGGGTGTGCGGCGGCGCTGGCCCTCGTACGGGCGGGGGCGGACGTCGTCCTCGTCGCCCCCGCCGCACCGGACCGCCCGCGGATCGGGGAGAGCCTCGCCCCGGCGGCGGGGCCGCTGCTGGAACGCCTGGGCGTACTCGGGCGGATCGCCCTCGACGGACACGCACCCTGCTACGGGGGCCGGGCCGTCTGGGGCGGGGACGGCCCCTCGGAGGTGAGCTCCGTGCTCGGGCCCTACGGACCGGGCCTGCACCTGGACCGCGCACGGTTCGACACGGCCCTCCTGGAGGCGGCCGAGGCCGCGGGCGCACTCCGCCGGACCGGACGGATCCGGGCGGTCGAGCGCCTGCCCGACCACTGGCGGGTCACGACCGCAACGACCGGAACCACCGGAAGCACCGCAACCGCCGGAACGACCGGAACGGCCGCAACCACCGGTGCGGGCGGCACCCTTACCGCCCGTTACGTCGTCGACGCCACCGGTCGGCCGGCCCGGCTGGCCCGCCGCCTCGGCGCGGCCCCCGGCCGCTCCGACCGGCTGACCGCGCTCACCGGGATCCTCGCCGCGCCCGGCGGTGGACCGGCGGAGCCGGAGCGCACCTCACTGGTGGAGTCCACCCCCTGGGGCTGGTGGTACACCGCCCCGCTGCCGGACGGCGGACGGGTGCTGATGGCCATGACGGACGCCGACCTGGTCGCCGGGACGCTGCTGCACGACCGGGACGTGTGGTGGGCCCGGGCGCAGGCCACCGGCCACGTCCGGCACCGCCTCGCCCCCTGGCGGGAGCCGCCCCGGCAGCTGGACGTGGCCACTGCCGGTCCGTCCTGCACCCGCCCCGCCGCCGGACCGGGCTGGGCGGCGGTCGGCGACGCCGCCACCGCCACCGACCCGCTCGCGGCCCGCGGCATCGTCATGGCCCTGGCCACCGGGATGGAAGGGGCACGCGCGATCCTGGCCGACCACGCCGGGGACCGCGGCGCCCTGGCCGCGTACGCACGGCGGATCACCGCCCTCCACGAGGAGCACCTGCACGCACGGGCCGTGCAGTACCAGAGGGAACAGCGCTGGGACACCCCGTTCTGGCGCCGCCGGCACCGGACGACCGGCTGACCCGCTCGTACGTACGGGCCAGGGGGGAACTGTGGTTCGCATGCGGCGGCCGCTCGTACACTCGGTCGTCCGAACCCAGGGGAGATCATGCACACCCGTACCCTCGCCGGCCTCTGCGCCGTGCTCACCGCGCTCTTCGTCCTCACCGGCTGCACCACCGCGCCCGCCGACAGCCGCCCGCCCGCCGCCTCCTCGCCGGTGCCCGCCTCCCCGGGGCCCCGCGTGGTCCAGGCGCCGCTGCCCCAGGACCAGAACCTGCTGGCCTGGACCGGCGACCCCAACGACGCGGGCCACGTCACTGCCCAGTCCTCCGCCGGGGTCGGCGGCCGGGTCACCCTGGTCCGCATCGTCCTGCACGAGCGGATCACGTGGTCGAACATCTGGCTGGGCCTGGCCGGGATCGATCCGCAGGCCCAACTGGCCGACTGCTACCTCGGCGTGTACGACGCCTCCGGCACCCTGCGGGCGGCGACCGCGGACGTCTCGCCGCAGCTGATGACCGACCCCATCGCCAAGCCGTTCCCGCTGGCCAAGCCGTTCGCGGCCGAACCGGGCACCTACTTCATCGCGCTGCTCCTCAACGGCACCTGGGCCACCAACCTCCTCACCCTCAAGGCCACCGGCGCCGGGATCTCCGTCAACGCCGGTCTCACCCCGCCGCTCCTGCGCTACAGCAACCTGCTGACCGGCCAGACCTCCCTGCCCGCCAAGGTGAACCTGGCCGAACAGTCCACCAGCACCATCAACACCGGCTGGGGCAGCCAGTGGTACGCGATCTCCTGACCGGAGCTCGCCCCGCGTCGCCCATCCCGGCACCGCGACGCAGAACGCGCGACCGCCCCCGTCCCGACGCGGATCCGTCAGACAACTCCGCCTCATGGCAGTGTCCCTGACGGTTCATCGGGTCGAACCGGAGGCGGTCGCACGGGCGGTGACGGTCAGGCGACGGTCACGAACCTGGCGGTGCTCGGCACCCCCTGCGCGTCGAGGGCGAAGAGCATGTACGTCCCCGGCAGGACCACACCGGTGTCGGCGGGGATGGACACCGTGTGCGTGCCGTTCCCCGCGGCCGTGGACACCAGTGGCACCCGCCGCTGGTCGTTGTCGGTGGAGTGGGTCGCGGCGGCGGCCCGCATCAGGACGAACGACGCCACCTGGCCCTCGGTGCTCACCGTCAGCGACGCCCCGGGCGCGGCCCGCGGCGGCACCCCGCCGGAGATGACCGGCCGCGGCTTCGGCGAGCCGTCCGCACCCAGCAGGTACGGCGGCGTGAAGACGGCCCCGTCGGCGTGGTTGGTGGCGCAGTCACCGCACAGCCCGCCGCCGCCCGAGAAGATCCGCCCGTCCGGCAACAGGTTGGCCACGCTGTGGTAGTTGCGCGGAACGGCCATGGTGGCCAGCGGGGTGAAGGTGCCCGTCGCCGGGTCCCACAGCTCGGGGGTCAGGACCGAGGTGGCGTCGCTGAACGGCACCGGATAGGCCTGCCCGCCGAAGACGGCGACCTTTCCGTCCGGCAGGACGACGCTGTTGCTGAACCCCCGGGCGTGCTCCAGGTCGCCGGTGCGGGCGGACTGGACCTGGTTGCCCGAGATGCTCACGGTGTACGCGAGCCGGGTGGCGGGGGTCTTCTCGTACGCGGGCGATCCGCCCAGGGTGAGGAGCTTGCCGATGTCGTAGGCGACGGCGTTGCCGGTCATGGCGTCCGGGCTGTCGGCCCGGTTGCCGGCGGCGGCGATGCTGCCGCTGCCGCCCGTCGAGATCCAGTTCATCTGCTTGCTCGGCCCCAGCTGGAGCACCTTGCCGCCCGAAGTGGCGTGCAGCCACATGTGGTTGTCGGACCGGTACGGGCCCGCCGGGTCCGCCGTCTGCGCCGGGGCGGCGGGGACGCCGGGCAGCTTGCGCCAGGTGCGGGTGTCCGGCGACCAGACCTCGCCCGCCTTGTCGCCCCCGGCTCCGCTCCAGGACCCGCCCAGGACGAAGGCTTCGCCGGTGGAGAGCAGCGTCATGGCCTGGTAGCCGCGGGCGATGTTCATGCTGGTGGTCGCGGACCAGGCGTCGGTGGCCGGATCGTAGATGCTGGCCTTCTCCGCGTTGCTGCCGCCGGTGACCAGCACCCGGCCGTCGGCGAGCATCACTATGCCCGGGCAGAACATGTCGTGGCCGGTGTTGTCGATGCGCCGCTGGGTGACCCGGCCCGTCTTCAGGTCCAGGATCGCGGTCTGGGTGTAGCCGTTGCTGCCGCCGAAGCGGTCGACCGCGTACGCCGACCAGGCCAGCAGTTTGTCGCCGGGTAGGACGGCGGTGGCCACGGGCACCAGCGGGAAGCCGGTGATCCGGTCCCAGGAGCCGTGGACGGCGGGATCGGCCGGGCCGCTCAGGCGTATCTCACCGGCCGAGGTCCACGGGCCGCGGCCACCGGCCTCGCTGGTCACGGTCAGGCGTACGTAGCGGGCGTTCGCGGTGCGGGTGAAGGTGGCGGTCTTGGCCGTGTCGTCGTCCCGCCAGGTCCCCGAGGCCACCGGCGCACCGAAGGTGGTGCCGTCGGTGCTGGTGGTGATGGTGTACGCGCCCGCGCGCCCGTTGGGCCCGTCGGAGCGGGGGTGGTAGACGAGAGCGGACACGGCTGCCGTGCGGTGCATGTCGATGGTGATGCTGTGCGGCAGCGGAGTGGGGGTTCCGGTCCACTTGCTGTGCCAGAGGGTGGCGGTGTTGCCGTCGAGGACGTTGGCGGCGCGGCCGTTCTCGCCGGTGGTCTCCTCGTCGCTGGCCGTGGCCGTCCACCCGGTCCGGGACAGGTCGACGGTGGCGGCCGGGGTTCCGGGGTCGCCCAGCAGGTTGATCTCGGCGGCGGAGGTCCAGGGCCCGCGGCCACCGGCCTCGGTGTGCCCCGTCAGCCGGACGAACCGGGCCCCCTGCGGGGCGAACCCGAGGGTCTTGGCGCTGGCGTCGTCGGCGAGGGTACCGGTGGCGACCGGGCTGCCCCAGTTCTGGCCGTCCGCGCTCAGGCTGATGCTGTACTCGCCGGGGCGGCCGTTGGCCGAGTTGGTGCGCGGCAGGTAGACGAGGGCGGAGACGACCGCCGTGCGGTGCATGTCGAGGGTGATGCTGTGCGGCAACGGGGCGGGGGTTCCGGTCCACTTGCTGTGCCAGAGGGTGGCGGTGTTGCCGTCGAGGACGTTGGCGGCGCGGCCGTTCTCGCCGACGGTCTCCTCATCGCTGGCCGTGGCCGTCCAGCCGGCCCGGTCGAGAACGGGAGCCGCCGGTTCCATGGCGTTCGCGGGCGCGATGGGGTGGTGCGGCGAGTCCACCGCCGTCTGCTGGTCGAAGGGCACGGGGGCCGGTTTGGGCGACGGGCGGGCCGGGCTCGCGACCCCCAGCCAAGGGGTCAGGCCGACCAGCAGGGAACCGAGGCTGAAGGCGATGAGCAGATAGGAGCGGCGTAACGCACGGGTGAGGGCGAGAAAGCGCCTGGACTGCAACCGGGCCTCCTGGGGCGAACCGACATGTCCCCAGAACATAGGCCAGTGACACAGGAACTCGGCAGTGTCACAAAGGAGTTGGCGGGAAAGTGCGGCGTGCTGCGATCCACCGGTGCGGTGTCGGCGGGGTCAGTCGGCGGTGCTCCGCCGCCGGCGGCGCCAGTGCCACGCCGCTCCCACCCCGATCGACGTCACGGTCAGGGCGATGGCCAGCACCGGCCAACCCCGGTCCGCCAGCCGTAGGTTGGCGGCCAGGACGCCGATGACGAACCCCAGCGGCACCAGCAACGACAGCAGGGCCCTGAGCGCGGACACCACCATCCCGGGATCGATCCGCGCGGCCCGCCGCGGCCGGGCGGCAGGCGGCTCACCGAAGTAGAAGGCGGTGGCCCGCGCCAGGAGCTGGTCGGTGCCCCGGTCGTACGACAGCGCCATGTACGGGAGCCAGACCAGGGGGGCGACCATCCCGACCACCACCACCGCGGCGAGCAGGACGTACCGTCCGGTCTGCACCAGCCACCTCGGCAGGCGTCCCGGAGGCTCGTCCCCCGGTGTGATCAGCCCCAGCAGCCGTGCCATCCGCATGACCAGCCGGTGCACGGCCGTCATGCGCCCCGGCGGCGGCGCGGTCCCGGCGGCGCCGCCCTCCTCGGGGAGACGGATGTCCGCGAGCCCGGCCCGCGCCCGGCCGACGTCCTCGTACACGCCCTGCAGGACGAGGAGTTCGGCGGCCCGCTCCGCGTCCGTGGGGTCCCGGCCGTCGAGGGCGGCCAGTTCCAGGCAGGTCTGCGCCTGGCTGAGGATCGCCACGCAGAACGCGAACGGGATCAGGACGAGGAAGGGGCCGCCGACGAAGGCCCCCTCGGTCACGGTCCGGCGCTTCCCCCGGGTGAGGATCCGGCTCCGCAGCTCGGCCGGGGCGGCGTCGGGGTGCGCCTCGCGCAGCCGGGCTACGGAGCGCGCCGCGACGGGGCCCGTGTGCCGTACGGCGAAGGCGGCGAGGAACTCGGGGAGGTGGTGCGGGTCCGCGCTCGCCGACCTCAGCAGGGACCGCGTGAGGACCCGGTCCCGCAGGGGGTCCGTGTCCCTGTCCTCGCGGGGTGTGTCCGGCACGGTTCACCTCGCCTCCGGCAGCCGACGCGTCCTCGTGCTCGGGGTCGAACGCCCGACCGGGCCGGCCGGGTCACCCGGCCGCCCCGCAGGGTCACCCGGCACCCGCGGACCCGGCCGGGCCGCACCGGCTCAGGAGCTCAGGATGCGGGCCTTCTGGGCGGCGAACTCCTCCTCGGTGAGGACGCCCTGCTCCTTGAGGGTCGAGAGCTCCTTGAGCTGGCTGATCTTGTCGTCCATGCCGACGTCGGCAGCCGGGGGCGGCGGGGGCGGGGGCGGGGGCGCCGCGTACTGCTGCTGCGCGTACGCGGCCTGGGCCTGCTCCGCGTCCTGCTGGGCCCAGCGGCCGGCCTGGCGGCGCGAGACACGGTTGGAGACGGCGGTGGCCGTACCGGCGACGACGGCGGTTCGCGCGACGCCGCGAAGGAGTCCGGGCATGGTGTCCTGCCTCTGTGGGGGAGTGGGTGGGGGTCCGGAGCCCTCAGGCCGCGGATTCGAGCGCGTCCAGCGCCTCGATCACGTCCTGCACCGGCACGCGCCCGCTCGCGATCATCCGGGCGTCGGCGCGGCGGAGGGCGGCTGCCAGGGGTGCGGCCCAGGTGTTCTCGTAGAGCAGCACGGCCGCGGAGTCCCCGGGCTGGAGCAGGGAGCCGGCTTCGGCCATGTCGTCCTCGCCGATCAGCCCCGTGGACACGCCCTCGAAGAGCGTGAGGTCCAGCTCGCCGTCGCCGTTCACGTCGGCCAGGGCGATCCCCTGCACCGAACCGTCCTCCAGCTTCGTGAAGAAGGTCAGGTCGAGGATGCGGATGATCCCGCGCTCGACGAGATCGACCAGCAGGGGCATTCCCTCGCCGGTCAGGTGGCTGCCGGGGAACTCGACGACCAGGTAGTCGATGGGGCCGAGTTCATCCAGCTTGTCGTGTTCTCTGGTCACGTCAGCTCCTGTCGCAAGGCCCGGCGACGCGGTCACGGGCCGGGGCGTGGGCCGAGCTGCCGCCTGGGGGCCGCCGGCACCTTGCCACGACCGTAACGCGCACCCCGGATCCGGGGATCACCTGCCGGGGGTGACCCCCGGCGCGGCCCGCCGGACGGGCAGGCCCGGCGGACGGGTGCGCGACCGGCCCGGAACCGGGCGTGTGCACCGCTCCCCGCGCTCACCCCGCTCGGGTGATGCACCGCGCCACCAGCGCCCGCATGATCGAACGGACGGCCACGAGAAAGGGTGATCGATCATGTGCCGGTGGCTCGCGTACTCGGGAACTCCCATGCTCCTCGACACCATCCTCTACAAACCCAAGCACTCCCTGATCGACCAGAGCCTCCACGCGCGCATGGGCGTCGAGACGACCAACGGGGACGGGTTCGGCATCGGCTGGTACATGCACGGGGGCACCATCGACACGCCCGCGATCGTCCGCGACGTCGGCCCCGCCTGGAACAACCGCAACCTGCGGGAGATCGCCGGCCACGTCATGTCCCCGCTGCTCTTCGCCCACATCCGGGCCTCGACGGGCACGGCGGTGCAGCAGACGAACTGCCACCCCTTCCGGCACGGCCGCTGGATGTGGATGCACAACGGCTCCATCGCCGAGTTCCACCGGATGCGCCGGGACCTGGCCCTGGCCGTCGACCCCGTCCTCTTCCTGGACATCGAGGGGACCACGGACTCGGAAATGATGTTCTTCCTCGCCCTCACCTTCGGGCTGGAGGACGATCCTCCGGGCGCCGTGGCCAAGATGGTGGGTCTGGTGGAGCGCGTCGGCCGCGAGCACGGCGTCGCCGACCCCGTGCAGATGACCGTCGCCGTCGCGGACGGCACGGCGATCTGGGCGTTCCGCTATGCCAGCGGGGGCAAGGCCCGGTCGCTGTTCTACAGCTCCCGGGTGGAGACGCTGCGGGCCCTGCACCCCGAAGTGGTGATGCTGCGGGAGGTGTCCGACGAGACCCGCCTGGTGGTGTCGGAGCCGCTGGGCGACCTTCCCGGCGCCTGGAACGAGGTCCCCGAGGGTGCGTACGGGGTCGTGCGCGCGGGCGCGGACGAACTCCACACGTTCACCCCGGTCCCGGCCTGAGCCGCCCCCTCCACCGGCCCTGCACCGGGAACCCGGTACAGGGAACCCCCGTTCGAGGGGGATCGTTGTCGGCGTATGAGCACCAGTGAGGGAAGGGGAGAGGAATGAGGTACGACCTCTCCCAGCGCCTGGTCGTCGGGATCGCCTCCAGCGCCCTGTTCGACCTGACCGAATCCGACGCCGTCTTCCGCGAGCAAGGCGAACCCGCCTACCGCGCCTACCAGGAGGAACACCGCGAGGACACCCTGGGCAAGGGCGTCGCCTTCCCCTTCATACGCCGTCTGCTGTCGCTCAACGACCTCGCGGGCCACCCCGGCGACCCGCTGGTCGAGGTGATCATCCTCTCCCGCAACGACCCCGACACCGGACTGCGGGTGATGCGCTCGGTCGAGGCGCACGACCTGCCGATCACGCGCGCGATCTTCCGGCCGGGCCGCTCCTCGCACCGCTTCATGCCGGCGCTCAACATGTCCCTGTTCCTGTCCGCCAACGCGCAGGACGTCCGCGAGGCCGTCGCCGCGGGCCTCCCCGCCGGGCACGTCCTGGCCTCGGCCTGTGCCGACGACCCGCAGGACCCGGAGCTGCGCATCGCCTTCGACTTCGACGGGGTCCTCGCCGACGACAGCTCCGAACGCGTCTTCCAGACGGACGGCATCGACGGCTTCCGGGCCCACGAGGTCCTGAACGCAGCCACCCCGCACGACCCCGGCCCGCTGCGGGACTTCCTCGCCGGGATCAACCGGATCCAGCGCCGGGAAGAGGACGAACACCGCGACCACCCCGACTACCGGCCGCGCGTCCGTGTCTCCCTGGTCACCGCACGCAACGCACCCTCCCACGAAAGGGCGGTGCGCAGCCTGAAGGAATGGGGGCTGCGGGTCGACGACGCGTTCTTCCTCGGCGGCATCGACAAGTCGGCCGTCATCGCCACCCTCCAGCCGCACATATTCTTCGACGACCAGGTCGGCCACCTCGGGGGAACGGCGTCCAGCGCCCCGAGCGTCCACGTGCCGTTCGGAGCGGCCAACGCCGGCGCCTGAACGCCGCCGTGCGCCCGGCCGCGAGGCGGGGCCGGCGCCCGGTCACCGCGAGCCGTACAGGTCCGCCGCGGTGAGCAGGAACAGCTGGGCGTCCGTCCACGGGCCCGCGGCAGCGTCCGCGCCGCCCGCGGCGAGGGCGGCCGGTACGGCGCGGACCCGGGCCGCGGCCGTGGCCAGCCCCGTCCGGTCCAGGGCGGCCGCCGCCCGTTCGAGCCGGTCCGGGCCGACCCGGTCGAGGTGGCGCAGGCCGCGGTGGGCGGCGTCGGCGAGTGCGGCGAGCGCCTCGGCCAGCGCCCCCGCGACCGGGTCGGGCTCGGGGTGCGCCGCCGGAGCCGTGGCCGCGGACGGCCCGGCCGGCGCCAGGTCCGGCACGACGACGGCGGACCCGACGAGCACGGCGATCGGCTCCACCACGAGCCCACCGGACCCCACGGGTCCGGATCCGGCGGCCGCCCGGACGAACCCGCTGAGGTGGCAGGGACCGGCACCGAGGCCGTCGAGGGCCGCGGCGAGCGCGTCCAGGCCGCCGGGCGCGTACGGGTTGTACGGCGCCGCCAGGAGGGCCCGGTTCCCGCGGGCGTCCCGGAGGACGGCCTCCAGACGCTGCTCGGCCGGGTCGTACCCGAGGCCCTCGACGGCGTGCACGGCCAGCACGTGGACGTCGTCCGCAGCCACCCGCGCCCGCACCGGCCGGGGCGGGCGGGCCCGCACCCGTTCCGCGAGGGCGGCGAAGTCCCGTACGAGGAGGGGCTCGGGGAGGCCGCTCCAGGACCCGCCGACCGGAGTGACACCGGTACCGCCGGTCCGCGAGGCGCCGAACGCGACGACGTGCCCCGGGGTGCGGGACGCGGTCTCGCTGACCACGTTGCCGGCGGCCAGCGCGCCGAACGTGGTGCCGGCGGTGCGCCGGCGCGCCAGGTCAGGGCCGGTCGGGGGGGGGGGGGGGCGGCGGGGGGGGGGGCGCCGCCCGCGCGCCCGCGCGGCCCCCCCCCGAGCGCATCAACCCCCTCCCCACGCCCGAGCCGACACACCCCCCCAC